>CAZHRU010000001.1:0-121340 GCA_964535015.1 uncultured Verrucomicrobiota bacterium
TAGCCATGTACCCGGGGAATTCCCCCTTGCCGGCCCGCAACAGGGCGTTGACCGCTTTGGTCATGGTGTCGCCATACGGGGGGTTTTTGTTGGGGAAATGGCCGTTCATCATGAAGGCGATCATGGCAAACGCCGTGTAGGCTTCCCGGTTCTTGTCGTCTTCCCGGCCCCACTGGCCATCGCGCTGCTGCGTCTTCTTGAGCGCATCCAAGCCGCGCTTGATGGCCGCCTCGGTGCGACGGTCCAGCAGGTTCGTCATGTCCGCGGCATCCAATGCGTCGCCCGGCGCGCGGGCCAACGGGGTCAGCTTGCCAGGGCCGTCATCCACGAAATCACCCAGGAGATTCTCCTTGGCGGCGTCGTTGTTTGGCTTCGTCTGGGCCGGTGCGGGGGCCGTCCACGCGAACGCGGCGGCGAGCAGGAGGAATGTGGTGCGGGTTAGCATGGCGGTGACTCTATTTGGACAGGGCTTCGTAATAATCCTTCAAAAGTTTCCGGTACTCCAATGGCAATTCGCGGGCAAAGTTTTCGTTCAAGGCGGAGCGTTCGCGGTCCACCAGCGACTGCCATTCGCCCTTGGTGCCCTTGGGTGGCGCGCCGGATGGCGCGACGGCGGAGAACTCCTTCCACGTCGGCAAGCTATCCGGCGTCCACCCATCGGCCATCTTGACCTCCTTCACGCCCGGTTTGGTGCCGGGTCCTCCTGGCGGCGGTTTTGCCAGCATGCTCAGAAGTTTGCCGAGGATCTTGGCATACGCGATTCGCAGTTCTTTCTCGGCCTCTTGCTGGGCTTGGATGGCGGCATCCTTCGTCTTCGCGTTCAACGCGACAATGGCCTGCTCCATGTACACGCGCGCCTGGCGCACATTGCCGGCCAAACTCGCGCTCGCAAGGCTGAGGATTTCGTCAATCCGCTCTTTACTGAACTCGGATTGCTTGGCGACATGGTTCGGCAGCAGGCTGTCGGGGGTGCGCGCGGTAATTTCGCGCAGTTCGCGCTGTTCGGTAGCCAGGACCAGGATCGCCGTCATCGCGTCATAGGACATCTTGTACTCCATGACGAGGCTGCGCATCAGGCTATCCTGCGCGAGGGCGGTCATCGCTTTAATGAAGGCGTCGAGTTCCTTGATGGCGGTCAGGAGATGTTCCTCCGCTTTCTTCTGGTGGACGACGGCGTCGGCCCGCGACTGGGCTTTCATCAGCGGGATGGCCAGCTTCATCTCCCCGGCCGCCAAGCCGAACGCGGCGGCGGCGTTGGGCGCGGCTCCGAGATAGGTTGCCATGGCCGTGGACTCGACCTGCAGCACGTCCTGCTCGCCGGCCAGCCGCTTGAACTCGGTGAACGGTTCGTCTTCCGTGTTTTCGCGGAGGGCGATCTGGCGTTGGTAGATGTCCATCGCCTTGCCGCTCAACTCGGTGGTGACTTCCAGTTCCACCACCAGCATGTCAATCATCGCCACGATCGAGTTGCCGGTGTTTTGGCTGGTTTTAAGGGCTTCGTGGGCCTCCTGGATGGCGGCGAGCGCCGGGGCGGCCTGGTCTTTCTCCAGCATCGCTTTGGCCTTGTTCATGGCCGTCAACGCCTGTTCCTGCGCCTCACGCATTCCGCCGGCTTCGCGGATACCGGCGACGCTATCCTGGAGCTGCGCCAGCGCCCGGGCCAGCAAGTCCTGGTTGGCGGTGAAGTCCAGCACGGTCCTTTTTTCCTTCTGGGCGCGTTCGACCCCGGCTTTCAGGTCGGCCACCTCGGCGACGAGATCGTCGAGGCTGCGGTTGATCAGCCTGATGTCGGCGGATGTCTGCCGGTAGAGCCAGAGCCGTTCGAGCATGCCGAGCTCGCGCTTGGCGATCTCCAGGCCTTCCTTGAGCAGATCGTCGGCTTGCGTCAGCTGCGGCAGGACGGGATCGAGTTTGTTGGCCTGCAACGACGGCAGGGCTTCCCGCAGGGATTTGGCGGCCCGGGCCAGCGGCCGGCGCAGGGAGGCCGCAAACCGGTTCTCCTTGGGCAAACGTTCCGCAAATTTCTCCATGCCGGCGGCCAACTGGGTTTCGGCCGTGTGGATGGTCTCCAGGCTCTTGTTGGCCAGGACCAGATCCATCGCGCTGTTCCGGTTTTGCTCCGACCGGTCGCGGAACCCGGTCATCGCGCGGAGCCGTTCCGCCGCCTCGAGCATGCGCTGGTGCGTTTCCCCGAGGGAACTGAGCTTCTTGATCTCCTCCCCGACGACGAACAGCATCGAGTCCAGACACTGGGACACGAGGTCCTGCGCGGCGGCCGTGCCCTTGGCATCGGCGGCCCCCAACGCCTGGACGGCTTCCCCGCCGGCCTTGCGGCAGGCCGTGAGGGTCACGCCGAGATCCAGCAGACTGTCGATGTCGGCCAGCGGGCGGAGGATGTTCTCCTGTTGGAGCGCCAGCGTGGCTTTGCGGGTGGCTAGCTGGTCCTGGGACAGGCCGGTCAGCAGCGCCCGCATCGCCTGCTGCGCTTTGGCCGTATCCTGCAACTGGGTGCGGACGCGGATCAATTCTTCCAGCCGGCGATCCGGCCGCAAGGTCATCAACGCTTCCCGCAATCCCTTCACCGCGGCGGCCTGCCGGGGCGCGGCATCACTGTCGGCCATATCCTTGGCCGCCTGCCGCATCGCGGCCACCACGCCGCTGTTCTCCACTTGTTTGCGGGCGCGCGTCAACCGAACCGCGGCCAGCGCATCCACGGGCGAGTCTTTCAGGGCGCGCAGTTCGTTGACCAGCGTGTCGGTCCGTTCGGCCAATTCGGTTTGGGCCGTGGCCGCGCCGCGCGCGGGCAGCGCCAGTTGCTGGCGGACGATCTCGCGCATCTCGGTGGCAAACACTTCGGTGGCCTGCGACACGCCGGCCTGGAGCAGGAGGCTGCCCATTTCGCGGGCGGCGACGGCAATAAACTGCTGGGCTTCGACCACGCGCGGGTCATTGGGACGCGGATCGCGGACGGCGTCCTCCAGCAGTTTGCGGGCATGATTCAGCCGGCCCTTTTGCAGGGTTTCCAGCCGGTTCCGCACGTTGCCGGTGGCCTTTGCGGCATCGGGTCCGATGCCGGGATTGGATTCCATGTCGCGGCGCATCTCGCTGAAGCGGTTGATCAGGTCGGTCAACTGAGAGAGGACCATGTCCTGGCGAGCCAATTCCAAGCCCGCCGAATGAGCGGCATCCTCCGCCCGCGCGAGCGGCGGCGCCAGCAGGGAGCCAATCAGTAACCAAACCCAGCCGAGTCGTTTCACGGCTTCTTCTCCCCAAGTTTCTCCAGTTCCTTGACGGCTTCCTTCTCCTGGATATAGAGCGGCCGCAACTGGCCGAGGGCCTTGCGTTGCCGGGCCAGCACGAAGGCCAGGTAATCGGCATCCGTCACGAACTGCACCCGCCGGCTGAGCGAGCGGTTCTTGCCGGCCTGCCCGGGACGGCTATCGGTCACTTCGATGGCGAAGGTCAACATGTCGCCCACCTGCAACCCCGGGAACTGCTGCGTGACCGGCCACGTGAACTCTTGTTCCACCTGGGACTGGTTGTCGAGCGCGCCGAGCTTGTGCCGCAGTTCAGCCCCGTCGTTGACGCTGAACACGATCGCCGCTTCGTTCAACCCGTAATCGTCGCGGGCCGAGTAGGCGAGGCGGATCACCTTCTTCAAGGTGGCCTTCGCATCCTCCACGGGCTGCAACAGCGTGACCTGCGGGTCGGCATCGGGAATGACCTGCAGGTAGTACCGCGCACTCGGTTCAACATACACGCGATTCGCCAGTGTCCACCGGAACCGGATCTGGTAGGCGCGCGAGGCCTGGGCCGGCAACTGGAGGGAGGCTTCCCGGCCATTGCGGGAGAGTTGCATAGGGGCCGGATCCGCCCCTTCCAACATCAGGTCCGCGGCCTCAACGCCTTCGCTGAACTTCAGATTCCAACTGACCAGCGTGCCTTCCGGTGCCTTGATATTGAGCGTTTCCACCTCTTGCGCCGCCATCTTCGTATAGGCGGGATAGGTCAGTCTGACCCGCCCCGCGGCGACCTGTGGCGGCCGCACCACGGTGACGCGGTACCGCGACGACCGACCGTCGCCAGCCCGGAAATAGTATTCGATGTCATCGTTGGTATTCGGCAGGAGATACTCGAAATGCCCCGGTTTGGCGGCGTCAGCCTTTAGCGGCACGGTTTCCCAGCCGAGCATGCCGTACCGGACCAGCAATCGGCCCTGGGTTGGCACCACACCGGTCGCTCGAGCGCTCAGAGTGACCGGCTCGCCACGGCGGGTCACGATATTGCCGCTGAGCACTTCGATGGTGGTCCGGGTCGGATACGACAGGCGCGACGACGGGTTGATCATCCGTTGGGCCAAGACCATCAGCACTTCACCACGCCACGCGCCAAACCCGATCAACAGCGCCAGTGCCACGCCAGCCGTCAACAGGGCTGACTTCAGAACGAGCCGCTGTGCCGCCGCCCGGAAATCCATATTCGCCGCCCTCGCTTCCGCCTGCTGGCGCACGGCGCGCATCAGTTCCAGTGAAACCAGCGGACCGTAGGCGGCCTCGTCCTGGAACTGGAGGCTGGAGACCAGTAATCCGTTCAGGTCCGGCTGGGCACGTTCCACTCGCAGTGCCTCGTCAATCGGGTCAAACCGCGGCAATAACCGGACGAGGTACCGGTAGCCGACCCAGCCGAGGACGCCGAGGTTGACCAGCAGCAACGCCACGCGCCACTTGCCGGCCAAGTCGAGGTTCCAGTCCAGCAACAGATCGACAAAGATCAACGCGATGAAGACGGCCAGCAGCCAGCCGGATCCGCGCACGACCAGCCGGGTCGTGTACGTTCGCCACAACTGCCGCAGCCGGGTTTCGATGGAGGAGTTAGTTGTCACAGGTTTACGCCAGGTTCTTGTTGCGGCGCCAGGCCCATTCCGCCGCCACGAAAGCGACGAACAGAGCGACCAGCAGCCAATTGTCCCACAAATCGAGATCCCGCGTGAACGTCACCTGCTGGGTGCGTTCCCGCAACGGGTCGGCCAGCAACGGCAGTTCGCGTAACGTCAGCGCGTCGCCGCCGGCCAGCGCGGCCATCTGCGCCAGCAACCCCTGTTGCATGCCGGTCTCGATCTGTTCCACGGATTTGTCCTCGACGATAAATTCGGTGACGGTCGCCTTGTCGGCAGCGCGCACAGCGGAGGCGGACTCCTCGACCGTTGGCGTGGAACTGAACCGGTACCGCCCCGGGGCCGACGGCGTGTAGAGGCCGTTGAACATTCCCGTCAGGCCTGACAACGATTTCAAGGTCACCGGCACCGCCTCGCCGCCGTCCACCCGCGTCACATAGGCGGGGAATGTCGGTGCCGCCAACGGCTCATACGCGCTGTCCAGCACGCTGGCGTGCAGTTCGACGGCTTCGCCGCTGGCGTAGGTATCGCGCCCGGTTTCCAGCCGGACCATCCGATTCTCGCCGAGCAGGCGCGACAGGGTAAGGAATTGCACCGCCTGGCCCCAGAACTTGAGGTGGTACGCGTCGCCCGTCCGCGCGCGGAGCCGCCAGAGTTGGTCGGCGCCGATGAACAGACACTTTCCGGCACCGTACCGGTGCCAGGCAATCAACGGGAACGTCCGCGCCTGCGAGTTGCGGTCGGACAACTCCGCCAGCACTACGGCACCGGGCTTGGGGCCCAACAGCGGCGGCACCTTGAAGAGCGGCTTGACGTTCGCCCACAACGCCTGGTTGCGGGATTCGAGCCGTTCCAAGGTCATTACCGAGCTCTGTCGGCCCGCGGGTGTCAACGCCGGGTACACATCATCGCCGACTTCCGTCCACGGTTCCTGCTCGAACCGCACCGGCAACATTGCCGCCAGCGGGGTGTCGAGGTATTCGCCCGGCGTGTGTTTCTGGCCAGCCAGCATGATCAACGAACCGCCCCGTTCGCGCACCAGTTGTTCCATGAACCCGAACTGGGTGGGGGTAAAGGTGTTGGCCCGGACGTCGCCGAGGATGATCAAATCGTATTTCAGCGCCTCTTCCGCGCGGTCGGGGAACCGGGCCAGATGCTCGTTGCTGGCGCGGGCCAGTTCCTTGTCGCCCTCGGTGGTTACGAACTGGACGTCAATGCGCGGGTCGCGCTTGAGCACGCCGCGGAGGTAGCGGAACTCCCAGCGGGGCGAACCTTCGACGTAGAGCACCTTGATCTTGTCGTCCAGCACCCGCAACGACTGGCGGAGCGTGTTGTTCTCCAGCGTCGCCTCGCCTGGTAAGGGCGTCAGTTCGACTTCCAGCAGGGCCGACCCTCGGTTGCGGCCGGCCTTGAAGGGCACTTCCTCGAACTGGGTCTGGCCGGTAAAGGTGATCGTCTTGCGCGCCACCTCGATGCCGTCGAGGCGAATGACAATCGGTGTGGCCCGCCGCTCGTAGCCGTTGGCCCGGCACTGGATCCGCGCCGTCACAAGGTCGTTTGCAAACACCACATCCGGCACCACCAGACTGCGCAGCATCGCGTCATCGGGCTTCGTCAACCCCACGCTGACAGTGACCAGCGGGATGTTACGACGGCGCAGTTCCCGGGCGGCTTCGACGGGGTCTTCGCCGCCGTTATTGGCGCCATCGGTCACCACCGCGACCAGCCCGACCGACTGCCCTTCACTACGGGCCAGCGCCTCGACGATGGCGTCGCCGAGCCGGGTGGATGACAGGCCGTTCGTCGCTGCCTCGGCGGTTGGCCCGGTCTGGTCCCACGGGGCGGCGCTGGCCTCGAGGTGACGGGCAAACCGGAAGAAACGCACGTTTGCCAGCCGGCTCAGGTCCTGCATGAACGAACGCGACGCGACCTGCAACGACTGCCGCACCAACTCGCGCCGCGGCACCAGCGCCAATTCGGCGCTCAGTTTTTCGGAGACCGACAAACCGCTGTTGATGGCTTGTTCCTTCCACTGGGAAAGTTCGAGCGACAAGGCGCGCTGCGTGGTGGCCAGCGCGACCAGATCGGCGTTCGCGGCTTGCTGATCGGTGCCAACCTTGGCTTGCCGGTTGGCCAATTCACCGAGCGCCGCCAGCAATGACGGGGTAATGGCCGGCGAGCGTTTTTCGGCGGCGCGGCGGATGTCGGCCAGCGCCTTCATCACGGCGGTTTGCGCTTCGCGCGCGACGTCGGCCTTGGCCGACTCCAACGTGACGGCGGACGCTTCCATGGTCCGTTGCCCCCGCAACACGGCCCGGCTCAGGTCAGGCGTGTCGTACGGCAGTTTACCCATCGCCATGCCGGCATCGGTGAGCGAGGCGGTTTCCTTGCGGGTGTCACGGATGTTCATACTAGCGGAATCGTCCACCAGCAGCAACACGGTGGGTTTGACGGTCTGCCGGATCTTCACCTGCGCCATCGGGCGGAACAACATCAGCAGCACCACCGCCACAGCGAGGGTGCGCGCGATGGCCATCAGGATCCGGCCGCCGCGGCCCAGCACTGTTTCCCGCCGGTAGAGCCATACCGCCGCTGCCAGCGCCACAAGGATGCCCACCCCCAGCAGGAACAGCGGCCAGTCCGAGCGGAACCGCAGGGTCCAGCTCTCGATGGCGCTCTGGGCGTCCAAACCGAGCAAGCGAAATAGCAACTTATTCATCATGGTTGTGGTCTCAATTCCGTTTCGTGTACCAGCGCGCCAGTAGTGCTTCGGCCACCAGCAAGGCGAGTACGGCAAACAACAGCGGCACCCACAGTTCGTGGCCGCGCCGCGCTTCCAGCACCGAATGCGTCAGGTCCCGATCGGGCGACAACACGCGGACGGACAACCCGTCCACGGCCGTCATCAGGTCCGGGGCCGTCAACACTTTCGTGTCGCACTCGGTCGCGTCGGAGTTGACGGCCACGGTCAAGGCCATGGCATCCGCGGTTTTCAGGTCATGGAACCCGGCGGTAACGGTCGGCGCGCTTTCCAGCACCACTTCGCCGCCGCGCAGTTCGGTGCGGCGGGTCGTCTTCTGGCCGGTGGGATCGGCGATCTCGACTTCGGTGTCGGCGTTCAACTGCGGCAAGGGCAGCAGGATCGGTTGCGGCACTATGATCGAGGTTTCAAAGGCCTGACGGGTCAACTGGGTGATCGCCTGCTGGAGCAGGACCGGGAATGCGGGATTGACGGCGAGGTTGCTCCAGCGCGGTTCGATGCCGCTGGTCCAGAGCAGGACCTTGCCACGGCCGACCGTGTGTTCGAGTAGCAACGGCGCACCGTTGCCCAGGTTCAGGACGACCCGCGTATCGGTTCCGATCCGCACCCGGAGGTGCCGGTAACAGCGGGCTTCCGTCAAGACTTCCTGGGGCAATGAACGCAACGGTTCGACAATCGGATGGGACGGCAACCGCACATCCAGCGGCACCCCGATATGGAGCATCTCCGGATCCTCAGCGATGCCGGTGACTTCCGCCGGCAACAACGCGACCTCGGGATCAAGGAACCGCCGGTTGATCAGATCCACTTTCAGGTTGCTGCCCGGGACGAGGATCAGCCCGCCGCCTTCATTGACAAATTTCCGCAACGCCACGGCCCGCTCAGGAGGGATATCCGCCACGTTGACCAATACCACGGTGTCGTAATCATCAAGCCGCGCCCCGCCCAACGCGGTCCACGAGATCGTGTCCACCAGCGGGCGCGTTTCCGACCGGTCGAAACTGGTCGGGGACAACGCCGTCGCGACCCAGGTGGCGGCCTTGGCATCGGGGCGTTCCGCCGGGTCGCCATCCACGCACAACACGCGGAGCGTCTGGCGGACGTTGATGACGGCGTACCGTTGGTCATCGGCGGTCAACGGGTCGCTCCCCAGTTTGGCGGAGAGCCGGTTGACGCCGGGATGGTTGAGCAGGGCGGCAAACCGCACCGTGGCGGACTGGCCGGCTTCCAGCCGTTCGACGGGGCGCTTGTCCACGGCTTGATCGTTCAGGAAGAGGGTTAGATCGCCGGGATTGCGGGCGGTGCGGCTGTAATTTCGCATGGTGGCCTGGAACTGGGCCAGGGCTCCCACGCGCAAGGCGCCGGACACCAACTCCAACCCGGTGACACCGCAGTTCTCCTCGCTGGCCACCGGGATGGTCACAAGGTGCGCCGCGCCACCGGCGGCGGCGATGTCGCGGAAAGTGGTTTTGGCCTTGTCCGACAACCGGCCATACGTCGTGGTCTGGGCGTCGGTGACGATGTGCAGTTCGCGCCGGGCGGCTTTCAGTTCGCGGACCAAGATCTGGAGTTCGGCGAGATTCGCATCGAGGTCCAACGGCCCGTTGCAGGGTTGCGCACTGGCGAGCGCCGCATCGACCTGGGCCGGGGCGTAGGCTGTGTGCCGCATGAGGATCCGGGGTCGCTGGTTCATGACCACGATGGTGACCGGTTGACCGAGGTCGGTGGCGCGCAGGACAGTGCGCGCCCGTTCCACGGCTTCGGCGAACCGTGAGTTCACACCCGGCCGGTGGGTCATGCTCAACGAGCCATCAATCGCCACCACCACGCCGGCCTTCGGCTGGCCGGCCAACGGCAACCAGCGGGTCGTCGGTCGCGCCACGGCCAACACGAGCAACAACACGATCAAGCACCGCAACAGCATCAGCAAAATGTCTTCCAGCCGGATCTCGCGGGACCGGTAGATCATCACGCGCCGCAACAGATCCATCGCGCCCCATGCGATGGTCTTGGCGCGGTGCCGGTTGAGCAAGTGGATGAGGACGGGGATACCGACGGCCGGCAACGCCCATAACATCCACGGATTCAGGAAGGGTAATTGCATAAACGGTTATCTTCTCTTGGCGGCGCCAATGCCGCTGAGTTGGCTGCGGCGCATCAGGTATTCGCTCAACACCACGGCCAACGGGCGGCTGGTGTTCACCAGCACGTAGTCGGCATGGTTGCGGTCGCAGACTTTGCGCAGGCCGGATGTGAACGCCTCGACCTCGCGTTTGTAGGCGGCGGCAATACGTTTGGGATTGGTGATGATGTCAGGTTCGTTTTCCAAGCCCACAAACCGGCAGGTGCCGTTGAACGGCATCTCCAGTTCGTCGGGGTCGAGCGTGTGAAACACGGTGACATTGTGACCGCCAAAGGCCAAATGATCCAACCCTTTGCCGAACTCCTCCACGCTGCCGAACAGGTCCGAGAAGAGCATGACGAAACTGCGCCGCTTGAGGCGTTGGGCGAACTCGTGGAGGACTGTGGCCACATCCGTTCGTGGCTCATCCTTGGCCTCGGCCAGTTTCTCTCCGATGGCGCCGATGATGCTGCGCTTGCTTGCCGGCGGGACGTAACTGCGGAGTTTGCTGTCGAAAACGCCCAAGCCGACCGAGTCGCGCTGTTGGATGACCAAGTACGCCAAACTGGCGGCCAGATACTTGGCGTATTCCAGTTTGGTGCCGAAAGGTTTGGTGTCGCCGTACCGCATTGAGGAACTCGCATCGAGCAACAGGTAGGCGTCGAAGTTCGTTTCGGCGTCGTAGAGTTTAACGTAATAGCGCTCAGTTCGTCCGTAAACACGCCAGTCGACGTGTCGGGCCGCATCGCCGGACGAATAGGGGCGGTGGTGGGCGAACTCCGTTGAAAAGCCGCGCAACGGGCTGCGATGCTGCCCGATGCGTTTGCCTTCGACGGCTTGAAGGGCGACAAGTTGGAGCGCGTTGATTCGCTCCAACACGCCGGCGTCAAGATACCGCAGGTTGATTGGAGGTCGTTTTGCCATGCGTGATCCGCTCGTCGGGTTTGATTTCGGCCAGCAACCTGTCCACGATGTCGTCGGTTGTCAACCCTTCGGACTGCGCGGAGAAGTTGAGGATGATCCGGTGGCGCAGGATTGGTTTGGCCACCGCCTTGATATCTTCGGGGGACACATAGAATCGTCCGCGCAGCGCGGCGCGTGCCTTGGCGGCGATCACGAGGTTCAGGCTTGCACGCGGCCCCGCGCCCCACGATAGCATTTCCTTTATAAAGGCGGGTGCCGACGGGTCGTTAATGCGCGTCGCCCTGGCAAGTGCGGTCGCGTACTCGACCATCTGGCGGGCCACCGGGATGCGGCGGACCATCTTTTGCAGCGCGAGGATCTCTTCCTTGCTCAGCACCGGCGCCAGTTGGGTGTCCGGTGCGATGCTGATGCGCTCGACGATCTCAATTTCCTCGTCCCAACTCGGGTAGTCCACGAAAATGTTAAACAGGAACCGATCCAACTGGGCTTCGGGCAGCGGATAGGTGCCTTCCTGTTCGATCGGGTTCTGGGTGGCCAGCACGAAGAACGGTTCGTCAAGTTTGTAGTCCGTTCCGCCGATCGATACTTTCTTCTCCTGCATGGCTTCCAGCAAGGCCGCCTGCGTCTTCGGCGGGGTCCGGTTGATTTCGTCGGCCAGGATGATGTTGGAGAACACCGGACCCGGGCTGAATTTGAACTGCCGTTGCCGCGTGACGGGGTCGTCCTGTAGCAGTTCGGTGCCTGTAATGTCCGTCGGCATCAGGTCGGGTGTGAACTGGATCCGTTTGAATCCGAGCGACATGGTTTGCGCCAGAGAACTGACCAGCAACGTCTTGGCCAGGCCCGGTACACCGACGAGGAGGCAGTGACCGCGGGAGAACACCCCGATCATCATCTCGTCGATCACCTGTTCCATGCCCACAATCACTTTGCGGGTCTCGGTGACGATACGGTCGCGGGCATATCCCAACTGTCTTACGGCTTGCGCGTCTTGTTCTGAAACAGCGGTTTCCTTGGTCCTGTCTGTCATGGTATCAGCCTTTCTTGTCGTTAGAACAGCATCTTGTATTACTCGGAAGCTACAAAAGCGGTTTTCCTAATGTCCAACGCTTGTCAATGAAGGGATGATGACATCACATCGGCCAACGATGCAATACAACAAAATTGCTTTCCACACCTCGGTATTGATTAGGAGGCGACGGCAATCCGTTGGGTGACGCTAGTGCGTCAGGCGGGCATGGCGACGCGGCGTCCGCCCAGCAGGCGTTTGACAACAGGGCATTTCATACAGGGAAGAATCGGTCCTGTGTTCTTCCTGCTGGTGGGACGGCAATTGGCTGATCCGACAAACCAGCAGAACTGTCCGCGCCCCACGGTGAAGGATGTGCACTTCTCGCGCTTGCCGGGGGCGCAGTTGCGGATTTCCCAACAGGGGACATCATCCAACGTGCGTTTTTGATGCAACGCCAGGAGCACCAGGAGTTGGATCATCACCCGGATGGGGACATCGCGCCAGCCCTGCTCGTAACTCTGGATGGCCTTATGAGAGACGCCCAGCGCCGACGCCACCTCGGCCTGGGTCCGGTCCATTATCGTGCGGATCTGCTTGACGGAGGTCGCCCGATCCGCGGCGATGGGCCGGGAACATTTGGGCGTCTTTCGTGAAGTCGCCGAAGTCTTTCCGGTAGTTTTCTTTTTCTGCGTCATCATGGTTGCCTCTTCCTTATATCAAATCCCCTGGTCCTTGCCGACCCCGGTCCATCACCCCCCCGTGGCCCCAGGGGGGTGGGGGGGGCGGGGGCAAAGTTACCATTTATTCTTGTGTACCACATTGTGGTGGTGATACAGTATGACAAGTTGACCATTGGTTCAAGGCCGAAATGCCACAGAGCAGGCGAGGTAAAGTCAGGACTCATTTCCTGGTGAAGACGAGAACGAGGCAATAGAGAGGTACTATGCTGCGGGAATCAATACGGAGTGGGGAGTTTGCCATTACTTGCGAGTTTGTTCCCGCGCGGGGCAAAAGCGGGCCGGGTGTGGAGGCCGCCATCGAGTTTGCCAAGGCGGTGGCAGGCACCGGATCGAAAGTCCATGCCGTCAGTCTGACGGACAATCCCGGCGGCAATTCCGCCATGACGCCGGATGCGCTGGCACCGGAAATCCAGAAGCACGGGATGGATGCGCTTGTGCATTTCTCGTGCCGGGATCTGAACCGGAACGCCGCCGAATCCCGCGTGATGGCGCTGGCGCGGGCGGGCATCACCAATCTTCTTGTCATCACCGGCGATTATCCGGCCAGTGGTTTTGAAGGCAATGCGGCGGGGGTTTTCGATCTCGATGCGGTTCAGGCCATCAAGTACATGAAGGCGATGAACGCCGGACTTGAGATCCCCGGCACCAAGAAGGGCGTCACGGTGCGTCTCCCCCAGACCGATTTCTTCATTGCGGCGGCGGTATCCCCCTTCAAGTTAAAAGAGGAGGAGTTGATGCCGCAGTTCTTCAAACTCGAGAAGAAGATTGCGGCGGGTGCGGATTTTGTGATTACCCAGTTGGGTTATGACATGCGCAAGTTTCTTGAAGTGAAGCGCTACATGGTGAGTCGGGGACTCAAGGTGCCGCTGATTGGCAACGTCTATGTCTTGAGTTACGGGGCGGCCAAGACGATGAATGCGGGGTTGGTGCCGGGGTGTGTGGTCTCGGACGAGTTGCTGGGTGTTCTGGAAGCGGAGTCCAAGGACGCGGACAAAGGCAAGAAGAAGCGACTTGAACGCGCCGCGAAGATGGTGGCGATGTTCAAAGGCATGGGTTTCAACGGTGTGCATATCGGAGGGTTCGCCCTCAAGACGGAAGACTTCCTTTATATCATCAATCGGGCGACGGAACTGGAGTCGCAGTGGGAATCGTTCATACCGGAAGTATCCTTTGGGCGGAAAGACGAGTTCTATGCGTTTCCGCCGCCGATGAGTTACCGGCCGGGCGGAACTGACGCGGACCCCGTGCAGCATCTTCCTCCGGGACGGGCGGTTCTGGGTTATGGGGCGTCGATGGGCATGCATCAACTGCTCTTCGAGCGCGGGAGTCTCGGGTGTCGGTTTTTGACCGGCTACTACAAGAAGGTAGGGGCGCGATCGTTGCTCGGTCGGTTGTCACACGCCAACGAAAACCTGGTCAAAGGCATGATCTTTGGTTGCAGGGATTGCGGCGACTGCGCCTTGCCGGATATGGCCTACTGTTGTCCCCAGGGCAACTGTGCCAAGCAACAGCGCAATGGGCCCTGCGGTGGAAGTACGCGCGGGATGTGCGAGGTCTATCCGGACGAGAAGCCCTGTGTCTGGACGCTGGTCTACGAACGCATGAAGGGCGCGGGGAAACTTGAAGACCTGCGGACCCGGTACACGCCGCCGCGCAAGATGGAACTGGCGTATACGTCGGGATGGGCCAACTACTTTCTCGAACGGGATCATGCCGCGGCGGGCGGGCCGGTTGAACCTCCAACAAACACCCACGGATGAAAATCGCGGTCACAGGCAAGGGCGGCGTTGGCAAGACAACAGTCTGCGCGCTCCTGGCCAAGGCGTTGAAGGCGTCCGGACGTGATGTGGTGGCGATTGACTGTGATCCGGACTCGAATCTGGCGGCCTGCATGGGGTACGCGCATCCCGAGCAACTGAAACCCCTTGTCGCGCTCAAGGATCTCATTGAGGAAAAGATGGGGGTCAAGCCGGGGACGACCGGGGGGATGTTCCGTCTGAATCCTTTTGTGGAAGATATCCCGGACCGGTATGCCGTTGACATTGACGGGGTCCGGGTGCTGGTTGCCGGCGCGGTCAAGAAGGGGGGGGCCGGCTGTTACTGTCCGGAGAACGCCCTGATCCGGGCCCTGATTGCGCATTTGCTCGTGGACGGAAAGACGGATCTCATCCTCGACATGGAGGCGGGTGTTGAACACTTGAGCCGGGGTACTGTGCGTACGGTGGACGCCCTGCTTGTGGTTGTTGACCCGTCCTTGCGCGCTGTGGAAACGGCGTTGCGAATCCGCGACCTGGCGGGCCAACTTGGCCTGAAACAGAGTTTGGCGATAGGGAACAAGATACGGTCAGAAAAAGATTCGCGCTTTCTGGTGGAATCACTCCCCGGATGGGAGTTTGTCGGTTTCCTGCCGTACGATGACATGCTTCGGGATGCGGAAATGTCCGGGCGTTCGGTAAGCGGCGGCGCCGGTCGGGAGACTGGGGGCGCGGTAGTAGGTATCACCGAAAAACTTGAGGCGCGATTCGCCACCCAACAATCAAAGTGAGGTCAAGATGACAAAAACAAACACGATGCAGATTGATGAACGGACAGCCGATCCTGTTGCCCAGGAGGTCTTGAAGAAGGTCAACGCCGCGGGCATGGAAACGGCCCACACCCGCCACCTTGAACAGGGTACGCGTTGCCCGTTCGGAGACAAGGGCGTGTGTTGCCGTATTTGTGATATGGGGCCCTGCCGCATCAGTTTGCGGGAAACGGGCGCCAAGCGGGGGGTGTGCGGCGCGACGGCCGAGACCATTGCCGCACGGCAGTTGATCCGGCAAGTGGCCGCTGGCGCGGCGGCTCACTCGGATCACGGGCATGATGTTGTCAAGACGCTCAAACTGGTCGCAAAAGGGGAGGCGCAGGGGTACTCAATCAAGGATCCCCAGAGACTTCTGGCCCTGGCGGCGGAATGGGGCGTGAAAACCGACGGGCGAAAGGTGGAGGCGATCGCCCTGGAGATGGCCGATCTGGCTTTGGGACAGTTCAACCAGCAGGAGGGCGAAATCCGGTACCCTGCGTTGCGCGCGCCCGAGGCCACGGTGCAAAACTGGCGCAAACTCGGGCTCCTGCCCGTGGGTGTCGAGCACGAGATTGTCGAGACTCTGCACCGAACGCACGAGGGGGTTGACGCCGACTATATCAACCTGATCATGCATGGCATGCGGACCTCCATGGGCGATGGATGGGCGGGAGCCATGCTCGCCACCGACTTCAGTGACATCCTGTTCGGGTCCCCGCAGCCGGTGCGCAGTCAAGTCAATCTGGGTGTACTCAGGACGGATTACGTCAACATCGTTGTGCATGGCCATGAACCGACGCTCTCCGAGATGGTCGTCGCGGCCAGTCGTGATCCCGAGTTGCTGGCATATGCCAAAACCAAAGGCGCGGGCGGGATTCTGGTGGGAGGCATCTGCTGCACGGCGAACGAGATCCTCATGCGGCAGGGCGCTCCGGTTGTCGGGAACTTCCTGCACCAGGAACTGGCCCTGGCGACCGGGGCGGTGGACGTGATGCTCGTTGACGTGCAATGCATCATGCCGGCCCTGGTTGAACATGCCGAAAAGTTCCACACCAAGGTGGTCACTACCAGCAAGAAGGCGCGCATTCCGGGGGCCCAGCACATTGCATTTGATGAGGAGCACGCCTACGACATTGCCAAGCAGATCGTCAGGACGGCGGTGGAGAACTATCCCAACCGTCGTGTCGTGGACAT
Organism: uncultured Verrucomicrobiota bacterium; assembly: GCA_964535015.1. GTDB lineage: Bacteria > Verrucomicrobiota > Kiritimatiellia > CAIKKV01 > CAITUY01 > CAZDUS01. Next base: position 16,211 of record CAZHRU010000001.1, read on the forward strand.
CCCGGCAGGAAAGACCGACTTGGTCGCCGGGTTCACGGTGCAGAACACGTTCCGGCACCTTGGCGGCCGGTACCGTGCCACGTTCAGGCCGTTGAACGACGGCATTATCTCGGGACGCCTGCGGGGGGTTGCGGCGGTAATCGGTTGCAACACGGTCCTGAAGACTCAGGACGACAGCCACATCAAAATGGTCAAGGAGTTGATCGCAAACGATGTCCTTGTGGTCATGACGGGGTGTGCGGCGACGGCCTGCGCCAAGGTGGGTTTGCTCCAACCCGAGGCCGCGGCCAAGTGGGCTGGCGCCGGCCTGCGGGAGATCTGTGAAGCGGTGGGGATTCCGCCGGTGTTGCACCTGGGGTCTTGCGTAGACAACAGCCGCATCCTGGTCGCGCTCTGCGAGATGATCAAAGAGGGTGGACTCGGCGACAAACTCTCCGACCTGCCAATTGCCGGGGCGGCGCCCGAGGCCATGTGCGAGAAGGCGATTGCCATCGGGTTCTACTGCGTCGCTTCCGGGGCGTACGTGAACTACAGTCCCGCCATGCGGGTTCTGGGAAGTCCGGTTCTGACCAAGTTCCTGACCGAGGATATCGAGCAGTTGGTCGGCGGCAAGTTCAGTTTCGAAAACGATCCCGTCAAGGCGGCTCAGTTGATGATGGCCCACATGGACAAGAAACGGGTGGCTCTGAAATTGCGGCCGCTGATGTATGGCAAGAGTTTTCTGGCGGAAGGCGAAGCGGTTGTTGCGGCCGACGCGGGGGTGCCGACGCCCATCCGGGGAGGGGGGGCTGTATCGGGAATGCGAAAAGGGTGCAGCGGGCATGCCATTGCGGTCGACAGCGTTCCTCACGAAGGCGCCTGCTCGGGTTGTGATCAGTGATTTAAGGAGAGAACATACCATGTCAAAAATTATCGCCAGTGCCGCCATTCGCGGGGCCCATAACATCTACGGCCAGGCCGAGGCTTTCTTTGAGAAAGCGCGACGGGAGAAGAGCGAGCAAACGCCGATCGGGTTTCCCGACACGGCCTACTATCTGCCGATGGCGCACGCACTGATGGGGCTCAACATCGAGACCGTGGGCCAGTTGCGGACCGTGTTGGATCACGCCAAGGAACTGCTGGGGCCGGAACCCCGTGAGGACCTGTGGTTTCCCTATCTGGGGACCGCGCTGGATGCGGGCATCGCGACGCTTCTGTGCGAGGAAATCATCATGGTTCTTCGTTATCTGTATGCCGAGGAGCCGCAATCGGAGTGCAACGGGTTCTTTACGGATACGATTCTGCGCACACTGGGCATTCAACTTGTGGACGGACGCATGCCGGGATTTGCGGCCATTCTGGGCGCGGCGCCGGACAGCAAGACCGCGGTCAAGATTGTCCGTGAGTTCCAAAAGCGCAGTATCATGGTGTTCGTCGGCTCCTCGTCCGGCGGCGTGAGCATCATTGACCAACTGGCCCAGGAGAAGGTGCAGATGGGTTGGGATTCCTACATCGTGCCCTACGGGCGCGACACCCTGAGCGCGATCTATCCCCTGAGTTGGGCCATTCGCGGCGCGTTGACGTTCGGAGGGCTGAAAGCGGGACAGGCCCGCAAGTGTCTGGAATACTGCAAGAATCGTGTGTTTGCGTTCGGCGTGACGCTGGGCGAAGTGGATGACCTGAAGTACGCGACGGGGGCCGGTGCGATCAACATGGGATTCCCGATCATTGCCGACACGGACATACCGGAGATTCTGCCCACGGGCATTTGCACGTACGAGCATGTGGTGCGCGAACTGAACCATGAACGCCTGGTGCCCCGTTGTATCGAGGTGCGCGGCGTCAAGGTGTCTGTCGCGCAAATTGACATCCCGGTCTCCTATTCCGCCGCGTTCGAAGGCGAGCGCGTGCGGCGGGAGGACACGCAGGTCGAGTTCGGAGGGAAGTACTCAACGGCCTTCGAATTTGTGCATATGCGGGAAATGGACGCCATTGAAGACGGGCGGATTGAACTGATAGGTCCGGATATCGAAACCGCCAAGGTCGGGGGTGCCATGCCGTTGGGCATCAAGGTGGAAATCGCGGGGCGCGCGATGCATTCCGATTTTGAGCCGCTGATTGAGCGCAAGGTGCATGACTTCCTGAACTACGCGATGGGCATCTTCCACATGAGCCAGCGTGACATCATCTGGATCCGGATCAGCAAGGACGCATACGCCAGCGGGTTCAGGCTGAAGCACTTTGGCACGATCATCCACGCCCAGATTCACAACCTGTACAGCAAGATTGTCGACAAGGTGCAGGTGACGCTGATTACCGACCAGGTTCAGGTGGAGGCGGCGCTGAAGGAAGCCCGCAAGTCTTATGCGCAGCGTGACGAACGTATCCTGGGCATGACGGATGAGAGTGTGGATGTATTCTACTCGTGTTTGTTGTGCCAGTCCTTTGCGCCCAACCACATTTGCGTCATCAGTCCGGAGCGGCTTGGGCTGTGCGGGGCCGTGAGTTGGCTTGACGGCAAGGTGGGGTACGAGATTGATCCGACCGGCGGGAACCAGCCGATCAAGAAGACGCATCTCATTGACGCCGCCAAAGGACAGTGGCAGGAGGTCAATGATCTGGTGTACCGGAGTTCGAACCGGACGATCGAGCGGGTGAGTCTGTATTCGCTCATGGAAGACCCCATGACGTCGTGCGGTTGTTTCGAGTGCATCCTGGCGTTGATTCCGGAGGCCAATGGCTTCATGATTGTCAACCGGGAGTACAGCGGCATGACGCCGTGCGGGATGAAGTTCTCGACTCTGGCCGGTTCGGTCGGTGGCGGGAACCAGACGCCCGGGTTCCTGGGGGTAGGGCGGTTGTATGTGCTGAGCAAGAAGTTCATTGCGGCAGACGGCGGTCTCAAGCGGCTGCTCTGGATGCCGAAGGAACTGAAGGAGTTCTACCGGGACCGGTTTGGCAAACGGGCGCAGGAGGTTGGCGTGCCGAACCTGCTCGACTTGATCGCGGATGAGACGGTGGCGACAACGGGTGAGGAGTTGGTGGAGTACCTGCAGAAGGTGGGTCACCCGGCGTTGGAAATGAACGCTTTGCTGTAAACAAAACAAGAACAGGAACGAAGGGGAGGCATGGTATGGCACTGAAAGCACTGGATATTTTCAAACTGTTGCCGAAGACGAATTGCAAAAAATGCGGGTGTCCGACGTGTCTGGCGTTTGCCATGAAGTTGGCGCAGAAGCAGGCGAGTCTCGATCAATGTCCGGATGTCAGCGAGGCATCCAAGATCGAGTTGGCGGGCGCCTCGGCGCCGCCGATCCGGTTGGTGACGGTCGGTGCCGGACCGGGCAAACTTGAGATCGGGAATGAGACGGTGATGTTCCGGCACGAGGAGTCCTTCTACCATCCGGCGGGGGTGGGCGTCATTGTCATGGACACGCTGGACGAGGGCGCGTTGAAGGCGCGTGTCGAACAAATCCGCACGTTGCAGTTTGTCCGCGTGGGAATCGAGTTGCACGCCAACGTGGTGGCCGTCGTGAATGCGAGCGGGAAGGCGGATCCGTTCGCCAAGGCGGTGCAGGCGGTGAGTGCGCTGGAGTTGCCCATGGTTCTGATGTCGTCCGAGGCGGCCCATCTGGATCCGGTGCTGGCCAAGGTTGCGGACAAGAAGCCGCTCATTCATGCGGCGACGGCGGCGACGGTGGATGCGTTCATTGCGCTGGCCAAGACGCATGCCTGCCCGCTGGCGGTTGCGGCTCCGGACCTGGATGCGATGCTTCCCCTGGTTGAAAAGGTGCGTGCGGCAGGCGTCCAGGATATTGTTCTGGATGTGACCACTCCGACCGTATCCGGCACCTTGCAGGCGTTGACGGCCGTCCGGCGGTTGGCGCTCAAGAAGAACATGCGGGTGGTCGGGTTCCCGTGCATGGTGATCAATCGTACGGCCGATCCGCTGGTGAATGTGGCGGAGTGCAGTATGTATGTGGCGAAGTACGCGGGCATTGTGCTGACCGATCTTGATCAGCCGGAGCAGTTGATGCCGGTGTTGACGGTCAGTCAGAACCTTTACACGGACCCGCGCAAGCCGATCCAGGTGGAGGCGAAATTGAACGCCATCGGGGCGGTTACGCCGGACTCGCCGCTGCTGATTACCACCAACTTCTCGCTGACGTACTACACGGTGGCGGGCGAGGTGGAGGCCAGTCGTGTGCCGGCATACATCGGGGTGTTGGATACGGAGGGGACGTCGGTGTTGACGGCGTTTTCGTCGGACAAACTGACGTCCGAGAAGATAGCGGCGTTTCTAAATTCCGACGAGGTCAAGAGCAAGGTTTCCCATCGCAAGGTGATCATTCCGGGGTACATCGCCGTCATGAGCGGCGGCCTGAAGGATGACTCGGGGTGGACGGTGCTGGTGGGGCCCCGGGAAGCCAGTGGCATCTCGAAGTTTCTGAAGACGACCTGGGTCAATGCGTGAAGTCCTACTCCATAACATTCCTGCCTGACAACAAGACCATTGAGGCGGCGGCCGGGAAAAGTGTCCTGGAGGCTGCTGTGGCGACGGGTATTCCCATCAACAGTGTTTGCGGGGGGGATGGGGTTTGCGGAAAGTGCCGGGTGATCATCAAATCCGGCAAGGTCACGGCCAAGCCCAGCATGTTCCTGGATCGTCTGGATATTCAGCGCGGAATGGCATTGGCGTGCCAGACGTTCATTGATGGCGATGTGGTGATTGAGGTGCCGCATGAGAGCCGGGTGGGCGGGGTGCCGCAACTGGCCACGGAGGACGCCATCCGGTATGGATCCATCTCCGACTGGGTTGGGGAGGGAGCCTTGTTCCCGCATAATCCCCTGTTCCAGAAGGTCTATTTGGAGCTTCCGCCGCCGACGATTACCGACTGTATTTGCGATCAGGAGCGGTTGTACCGGGAGATCAGGCGGACGCGGGATGTGCCGATCATGCAGACGGGGCTTTCGGTGCTCCAGCGCCTCCCGGACGTCCTCAGGCAGGGCGACTGGAAGGTTACGGCGTTGTTGGGTTGCCGCGGCGGGACCCTGGAGGTCGTTGACGTGGAACCGGGCAACACCGCCACCAGCAGTTTCGGAGTGGCGCTGGACCTGGGGACGACGACGGTGGTGGCCCATCTGGTGGATCTCAACAGCTCCAAGACGCTGGCGACGAAAGCCAAGTACAACTCCCAGATTTCGTTTGGCGACGACGTGATTTCGCGGATCATGTTCGGGGCGACGGCAGAGCGGCGCACCCAGTTGCGGGACGTGATTGTCAATGACATCAACGACCTGGTGGCGGCGCTGGTGGTTGAGGCGAAGGTGAAGTTGCATGATGTGTGCATGATGGCCTGCGCTGGAAATACCACCATGATCCATTTGTTATGCGCGCTCAATCCGAGCAATATCCGGAAGGATCCCTACATCCCGGCCGCCTGTTCACCTCCGACGATTCGGGCGGCTGAGGTGGGGATCAAGATCAATTCGCGCGGGTTGCTTGCGACCCTGCCGTCGGTAGCCAGTTATGTGGGCGGAGATGTGGTTGCCGATGTCCTGGTGAGCGGAATGATGCGTTCTTCCGAACTTTCCCTTCTGATCGATCTGGGAACCAATGGGGAACTGGTGCTTGGGAATTCTGACTGGCTGGTCTGTTGTTCGGCCTCGGCCGGGCCGTCGTTTGAAGGCGGTGGAATCACCTGCGGCATGCGGGCCACCAATGGGGCCATTGAGCACATCCTGTTGGGCAAGAACGGTGACATTGTGCAGTGCAGCGTGGTTGGGGGAGGAAAGCCGCTGGGGTTGTGCGGATCGGGTTTGATTGATACGGTTGCCGAAATGTTGAAGGCCGGATGTATTGACCGGCGCGGGCGGTTTGACCGGGCGGCGTGCGGGGGGCGAGTGCGGGAGAACGAGTCGGGCGGGTTGGAGTTCGTGCTGTTCACCGGGAAGGAGACGGCTCTTGGTCGCGATTTGGTATTAACCGAGGCGGATATCAGCAACCTCATCCACAGCAAGGGATCGATTTACATGGCGACGGAGTGCCTGTTGGATCACGTGGGCATGACCTTTGACGATCTGCAGCACGTGTACATTGCCGGTGGGTTCGGGAACTACCTGAAGGTCGAGGAAGGGGTGCGGATCGGGTTGCTGCCCGACCTGGATCCGGCGAAGTTCAAGTATATCGGTAACGGTTCGGTCCAAGGGGCCAAGATGGCCTTGCTATCGCAGGAGGCCCTGCGTTATGTGCAGGAGCAGATTGCCGGAGCAATGACCTATCTGGAACTCAGCTCGAGTCACAAGTACATGAATGAATACAGTTCATGCCTGTTTCTGCCGCACACCAACATTGAGAAGTTTCCATCGCTGATCAAGGGATCCGGAAAACCACAGCAAGGGGCGGGGGTATCATGAGTCTGCGGATTGCACTGGCGGGTAAGGGCGGCACCGGGAAGACGACGATCTCGGCGCTCCTGTGTCGCAGTCTCATGGCCAGGAATATCAAACCCATTCTCGCGGTTGATGCGGATCCGAACAGTTGTCTGGCGGACAAACTCGGGTTGAACGTTGAGCGGACAATCGGGGCGTTGCGGGAGGAGCTTCGGGCGCGGCCGGATGCGAAGCCGGCGGGAATCTCCAAGAATGAGTGGATTGAACGCCAGATCAACGAATCACTGGTGGAGGCGACGGGATTGGACTTGCTGGCCATGGGGCGGCAGGAGGGGCCGGACTGCTACTGCTTCATCAATAACCTGCTGCGGGAGTACCTCGGCCGACTCTGCAAGGACTACCGGGCGCTCGTCATTGATAATGAGGCGGGCATGGAGCACTTGAGCCGGAGGACAGACGGCCATGTGGATGTGATGTTGGTGGTGTGCCAGCCGACGGTTATCGGAGCCCGCACGGCCATCCGCATCATGGAACTGGTGCGGAGTCTCCATCTGGAAATCGGGGCGTGTTATCTGGTGTTAAACCAGTGCAACGGGGCGATGTCGCCCGAGTTGGCGGCGCAGTTCCAGCAGACCGGGCTGGAGAAACTGGCGATGATTCCGGCGGACCCGGCCATCGCCGAGCATGATGTGAAAGGGCAGGCGGTGAATGATCTGCCAGCGAATTCCCCGGCTGTGGCGGCCGTGGATGGGCTGGTATCAAGGCTTTTGGAAAGGAGCAAGGTATGAGCATACTGGATGATGCCAAGGATAAATGGACAGGGACGATCAATGAATTGACGATTGGGGCCACCAAGGCGGACGGGGGGACCCGGACGTCGGTTGTCACGGTCGGCGGAGCCGGCGCACTGCCGTTCATGCACTTTGAGGGCGCGACGCCCCGTGCCCCGGTGGTGGCGATGGAGATATGGGATCGCGAGCCGGATGACTGGGCACAACCGCTGGTTGACGCCTTTGGTCCGGTGCTGAAATCGCCGGCGGACTGGGCGAAGAAGTGCGTCGAGGAGTATGGCGCCGATCTGCTCTGTCTTAAACTTGCGGGGACGCATCCGGACTTCGGCAATGCCTCACCGGAGCAGGCCTCAGCCGTGGTGAAATCGGTGTTGAAGGCGGTTGGGGTGCCCCTGATCATCTGGGGCAGTGACCACGATGAAAAGGACAATGAGGTGCTTCCCCGGTGCAGTCAGGCGGCGGCGGGCGAGCGATGCCTGATTGGCACGGTCAAGGAAGACAACTACAAGACCCTTGTGGCCTCATGCCTGGCGGATGGGCATACCATCATCGGGTTAAGCCCGATCGACATCAACATTGCCAAGCAGGTCAACATCCTGGTTTCCGAGATGGGGTTGCCGCTCAACCGTATAGTGATGTATCCTACGACGGGTGCGTTGGGGTACGGGATCGAGTACGCGCACTCCATCCAGGAACGCGGGCGTCTGGCCGCGCTCGGTGGCGACAAGATCATGTCGTTGCCGGTGATCTGCATGGTCGGTTCGGAAGCGTGGCGGACCAAGGAGGCAAAAGCGAGTCGGCAGGAGAATCCGGCGTGGGGCGACGAGGCGACACGTGGACTCTACTGGGAAATCGGCACGGCTTCCACGTTGCTGCAGGCGGGGAGTGACATCCTGGTGATGCGCCATCCCGCGGCGGTGGCGGCGATCAAGAAGACAATCAGTGAATTAATGGTGAAGTAAAAAAAGGAGACGGATCATGTTTGTTATTGGAGAACGAATCAACGGAATGTTTACATCAATCGGGGATGCCATCCTGGCAAAGGATGCCGCCCCGGTGCGTTCGATGGCGGAACAACAGATTGCCTGCGGCGCCAATGCCCTCGACATCAATGTGGGGACGCGTGTGCCGAAGGCCGAGCGACCTGCGGTCATGAAGTGGCTGGTTGACACGACGCGGGAGGTGACGGACATCTGCCTGGCGATTGATACGCCCAGTCTGGACATCATGCGGGTCGGATTGGAGGCCGCATGCCGCAAGGGGACGGGGATGATCAATTCCACGACCGGGCAGGCGGACAAGCTGGCGGCGTTCATGAAGCTGGCCAAGGAGTTCAACGCCCGCATTATCGGGCTGGCCATTGATGAAAACGGCGTGGCCTCGACGGCGGACGCCAAGGTGGAGATCGGCATGCGCGTGGTCGCCGCGGCCATGGATGCGGGTATTTCCACGGAGGAGGTCTACCTGGATCCCATCACGTTGCCGTTAAACTGCGCCCAGGATGCGCCCGGCATCATGCTGGAGACGATCCGCCAGTTCAAGCTGTTGTCCGATCCGGCTCCGCATGTTGTCATCGGGTTGAGCAACCTGAGTCAGGGGGCGACGGAGCGGGGGCTGATCAACCGGGCATTTCTCGTGATGGCGATCCAGGCGGGCCTGGATTCCAGCATTCATGATCCGCTTGACGAGGAGTTGATGAATGCGATGATCACTGCGGAGGTCCTGCTCAACAAGATGATCTACAGTGACTCGTATCTGAAGGCCTACCGGCAGAAGTAAGAACAACCGCCGGAAAGCCGTGGAGTTGGTGAACGTATGACTGACCGACCACCGCAGCGGCCTTATGACCAAGCCCTGGAGATGGGCTTGGTCCGTTTACGTTCACGATGGCCGTCCCCCGAGAAGTGCGAGGCGCTCGGGTTGATGGTGACGGCGGACGTGATACGGGTTCCGGTGCTGGGTCACACGGTTACCGTTGATCCGGCAAACCATGGTGTATGGGTCGGTGAAAAGGAGAGGGTCCGCTGTGTTTGGGCGGTGCTTGTGGTGCACTACCTTTGCGCAGAGGACTACATTCCCGATTTTCGCGCGGTCTCCTTCAGTTACTTCCAGGATTGCCGCGACTACCTGAGTGTATTTGGCAAGCGGATCACGGGGCGTTTTCTGGCCACCTCGGGGCGCAGTTCCGAGCGTTTCGCGCAGGTGGCGGAGAAGTGCGGGGGGGTGAGGGTGTCCGGCCCGGGCACGGGATACCGCTTTGATGTCTTTCCTCGTGTTCCGATCACGATTGTGCGATATGAGGGTGACGAGGAAGTTGCCGCGGGGGCCAGCATCGTCTATCGGGCGGATGCCGGGCAGTTGCTGCCAGCCGAAGACCGGGTGGTGGTGGCGGAAGTGCTACTGGATACCCTGGCGGGAAAACCCATAGCGGAAAACGGAGAGGCAGGATGATCGCGGGAAAAGAAAAGCGTTTGTACGTCGCGGCCACCAGTCAGAACGACGGGAAGACCACCTGTACACTGGGGTTCCTCGACGCATACCGGGCGATGTCGAAATCGGTGGGATTCATCAAGCCGGTGGGGCAGCGTTACGTGCTCGTTGACGGGCAGACCATTGACGAGGACAGTGTCCTGATTCAGCAGGTGTGCGATTTGCGGTGTCCGCTGAAGGACATGAGTCCGGTGGCGATCGAAAGGAACTTTACGCGTCAGTTCCTGGATGATCCCGAGGGGGTGACCCCCCGACTGAAGCAGGCGATTGAGGATTCCTACGGCATTGCGGCACGGGACAGGGATTTGGTGGTCATTGAAGGGACTGGGCATGCCGGGGTGGGATCGGTGTTTGATCTGAGCAACGCGCGTGTGGCGAAGATGCTTAACGCCAAGGTGGTTATTGTAACCCTGGGCGGCATTGGCCGGCCGGTGGATGAGATTGCGCTGAACCAGACCCTGTTTGAGAAGGAAGACGTAGAAGTCATCGGGGTGGTGGCCAACAAGATCCAACCCGAGAAACTGGAACAGACGTACGAGTACCTGACCCGGGCTTTTGGTCGGCGGGGACTGCGCTTGTTGGGTACGATTCCCCATAGTCCCCAACTTACATGGCCGACGGTTGATCAGGTTGCCAAAGCGATCAAGGGCACGGTGCTCAACGGGCGCCAGTGTCTCAGCAACAAGGTGTCGAACATCGTGGTTGGGGCCATGACCGCCCACAACGCGGTCAAGTTCATCAGGGATAAATCCCTGCTGGTTGTGCCCGGCGATCGGGATGATGTGGTCCTGGCGGCGGCAACCACAGACTTGCTCCGGCAGGATATCCAGTTGGCGGGGATGGTTCTGACCGGCGGGTTGCAGTTGGCGGCGCAGACCAGGGAACTCATCATGCGCACGCACATTCCCGTTCTGGTGGTGGATATGCCGACCTATGACGCCACCGCCAAACTTCACGATATAACGGTGAAAATCTGTGAAACTGACGCTGAAAAGATACAGTTGGCCACATCGCTTGTGAAACAGTACGTCGATCTTGATCTGCTTTGGAGTTTGTTAGGGTAAGTGGGTGAGTTCTCGAAAAACGTTAGTTGGTAGTGAAGGAGAAACGAACCATGGCAAGAATCCTAGTCGTTGATGATGACGTGGAGGGCGCCAAGATTACCGCCGCCGTTCTGGTGGCCAAAGGGCATGAAGTGGAACTTCTGCATTCGACAGACAATGCGGTGGAGATTCTGACCCGGACAAGACCGGATCTCCTGATTCTGGATGTGATGTTTCCCGACAGTCCTGTGGCTGGATTTGACCTGGCGCGGGAAATCAGGCGGCATCTGGAAATCAATAATCTTCCGATCCTGTTGTTGACAGGAGTGAATCAGGAATTCCCGATGGGATTCTGCGACAGCGACATTGACACGAACTGGATGCCGATCCAGAGTTTCATCGAAAAGCCGTTCAAGATCGATGAGTTGTTGCGTGTGGTGGCCAAACTCCTGGAGAGCGGAAGGAAGTAGTTTCTCGCCCTGTCAGTGGTGGTGATGATGGGAATGGCCATGGGGATCGGTGGCGGCTCCTCCCGCTTCGGCGAGGGCTTTTCGGAGGAGTTCGTCGGTGGCCATCATGCTTGTCGCCGCCTGCTCAAGAATCTCCGCCAGTTTTGCTGATTGCTCCGCGCGTGCCAAGCCGGCCCACTTTCTGAAGTCAGCCTCGTGATGATTGTTGTGCTCAATCCAGAGGGGCAGAAGAATCCGCATCTTCTCAACTGTTGTTTTCGGGTCCATGTCAGGCATTGGTGTCCCTTCGGGTCAGTATGACTTTTCCGCTCAGGAAGTCTATGGAGAGGATGCTTGCACCCGGAACAAGTTTGGGGGGATCGAAGAGGGACGCCACCCAAACGCCTTGGTCGGTCACCTCAAGATGGGCGGCGTTCTCGAGAACGACCTGATTGGTGTCGTCCTGTTTCAGGATAATGCTGGCCTGGCACATTGGAGCCTCCCTGCGGGTTGAGAAATTGTTGTCAGGTAAAAAGTGTGAACCAGAATTGAAACGACGTAAAGGGCAAATTCCAGAGCAGACGCATCTAGATACTTCAAGAAACCGTGGCGTATATATGGTCATTTCCTTTCAAGGCGTCCACAACACGAAGAACCAGGGCATCCCAGACGGCCCGGGTTCACCCAGCCCGTGAGTGCCGCGTTGCTGCACAACGTGCCGCTCACGCGAAGGGTTCGCACTACCTTGAGGAAGCAGTGTTCAACAGGAATTAATCGTGGTTACCCTGGGTAAATGGATAGGCGTCTTGGAGAAAGACAAGATCTGGGCGATAGTATACGATCCTCAGGTTCAATGGACTTTGCGAAGAACAGGTTGTGGTTGTCGGCATGAACAGGATAGATAATGGGCCGGAAGGTAAATCAAACATGACGGAACCTCTGTATGGAACGTTTGACCCTATCATCAAAAGAAACCGTAACTGGGCGATCCAGTTGCTGCGCGAGTACGCGGCGATGGAGGGGAGGAAACAATGAGTCATCATCAACACACCCCGTTCGAGTCCCTGATTAACCCCGTCATCCGGCCGCGACTCGGCCAGACGGGCGTCCGTGATCCGGCGCTCTTCTGTCATGGACGTAAGGTTGGATTCATTGATAACGCAGGAGATCATGTGATGATTTATGTGGACGGAGGCGCAGGTGGGAATATCGACGTGACCATCCGGTATTCAAATGGCACCATCGATACACAATACAAGAGTCTCTATGTCAACACCGTAGATGTGGCCCGGGTTGATTTTGCGCCTACAGGGGGCTGGACAAAGTTTGCAAACAAAGTGGTAACGATTAAGTTAAACTCAGGTAGCAACACGATCAAGATATCAAGAGATGGTGATGACACGGGTGGTACCGATCTGGATTACTTGTACGTGCCCATCGGAAAGGCCAGCACGAAACCGTAATCGCAGGCCCCTGCGGTGCTCATTCAACCCCACGTGTATGCCGCGTAACCGACACGACAACCCCATAGACAAAGGTGAACATGATGAGAACTAACAGCGATACCGCAGGGGAACTGTTCCGTCGCGCTCTGCCCGTATGGCCGACTGGGCACCACGACGTGATGAATCTGACCGTGGGATTGCGCTGCGCCATCGCACCGGCAACCGCGGCGCCGTTGCGCCTGGTGGTGACGGCGCGCACTTCGTACCGGGCCTGGCACAACGGGCGGTTCATCGGTTGCGGGCCGGCGCGTTCGCCGCACGGCCACTTGCGGGTGGATAACTACGACCTTACGGCCGAGGTGGGCGTCAACCTGATCGCCGTCGAGGTCAACGCGACCAACGTGCCCGGCTACGCCGTGACGGATGAACTCCCGCTCGTGCAAGCCGAGTTGCTGGTGAACGGCACAGTCGTTGCCGCCACCGGGGTGGCCGATCTGCCGCAGCAGTGGCAGGCGGTTCTTTCAGATGAACGGATTCAGAAAGTTCAGCGGTTGTCACGGCAGCGCGGTTTTGCCGAGGCGTGGCGGCTGACGCCATCATCGTCCGATTGGCGTTGCCGCGCGGATGCGCGGGTCGAGGGGGTGGCAGTCGAGCGGGTCGAGCAACCGGGGTTGCTGCCGCGCGTGGTGCCGCATCCCGACTACACTTGTCTGCGTCCCGGATCAACCGTGTCCGCCGGCGTGCTGGATCTCCGCTCCGAGCCACAATGGCAGAAGTGGGAGCAGTGGATGCGCGCAGACTCGGGGAAGACGTTTGCCGGTTACCCGTCGTCAGATTGGGAGGTGGATTTGTCCGCTGAGTTGTCCAGCCTCGCACTGCGCGTGGTGGATGGGCAGAGTCATGCCTCGGGCGATATGGCGGCCGGCACGTGGCGGATGGATGACTTCGGCGTCAACCAGACCGGTTTCCTGCGCGCCACGGTCATCTGCCGTGAACCCGCGGTGGTGTATCTTGTCGGTGACGAACTGGCGGCGGATGGAATTTGCGATTGCCGGCGGTTGGAGTACATGGCGGGTGCGCGGTACGAACTACAACCGGGCACCTACGACCTGGAGATGGCCGAAATTGTGACCGTGCGCTATGTGGCCGTGCTGGTCTTGTCGGGCGCGGTGACGGTGACAGGCGTGGGATTGCGTGAGTACGTGCGCGCGACCCGTGCTGAGTTCAATTGCCCTGATGAGGGGTTGGTCGAAGTGTTTCGCGCCGGCGTCCGCACGTTTGCCCATAACGCCGTGGATATTTATCTCGACTGTCCGTCGCGGGAACGCGCGGGGTGGTTGTGTGACAGTTTCTTCACCGGTCGGGTCGAACCGTGGCTGACCGGGGGCAGTCTGGCGGAGACGGTGTTCCTGGACAACTATGCGCATTGTCCGCCGTTGCCGTACCTGCCGACAGGGATGCTGCCGAAATGCTATCCGTCGGATGGACCGCAGATTCGGGGCGGTGCGGGTAGTTTCATCCCCAACTGGGCCTTGTGGTTCGTGGTCGAGGTGGCGGAGTACGCCGGCCGGGGTGGCGATCCAGCCGTGATCGCCGCTTGCCGGCAACGTTGTGTCGACTTGTTCGCCTACTTCGAACGGTTCCGCAATACCGATGGCCTGCTCGAAAAACTCGACTCGTGGGTCTTTGTGGACTGGTCGTCAGCCAACGAACACGTGCAGGATGTCAGTTATCCAACCAACCTGTTGTATGCCGCGGCGCTGGACGCCGCCGGGCGGCTGTACAACCAGTCGGCGTGGTGCGATCAAGCCGCCGAATTGCGCCGAACGATTCACGAGCAGTCCTGGGATGGTGCGGCATTTTGCGATAACGCCCGCCGCGATGCCGATGGACGTTTGCAGCCGACCGGTGTGCATACCGAGGCCTGCCAGTATTACGCTTTTTACTTTGGCATCGCCACGCCACAATCTCATCCGGCTCTTTGGCGGGAATTGCTGACCACCACCAGTGCCGCGCCCGATGCCGGTAACTCCCGGTTGCCCCGGGCGGGGATGTTCCCCTCGTTGCACATGCGGTTCTTGTTGTTGGCGCGGTACGGCGAACACCGGCGACTCGCCGTTGAACTGCGAGAAGCCTTTCTTCCCATGGTCCGATTGACCGGCACGTTGTGGGAACATGCGCACACGCGTAACTCGTGCGACCACGGTTTCTGTTCCCATGTGGTCCATCTGCTGTTGGCCCACGTCTTGGGCCTGACCGTGGATTGGCAGGAGCGGACGATCCGACTCGCCCCGCCGGACCTCGACCTGCCGTGGTGTCGTGCCCGATTGCCCATCGGAGGGACGTGGTTGGAGATCGGCTGGCGCCGCGAGAACGGAACGGTCGTTCCCGAAATCGACTGGCTGCCTGCCGGCTGGCAGTTGGTCAATTCGTGACTTGAACTGAGCATGTGGCTGCGGGGATATACGGGACGCGATTTCATCTTGCGCGTGTACTGGGACGATCAGGAGCGGCCATCCATCGACGTTACGTTGACTGATTTCTTTGCCTTGCCATGGGGGGCGACCCACGACAAGGACGGCCAGAAGGCATCGGTGCAGGTCAATTCGCTGCCGGTGGTGGTGGCACCGCGTAGTGGGTTGACTGTTTTTTGTGAAATGCCCTTTCGCGGCCGCTGCCGGATCACTCTGCAGAACATCCACCCGACCAATGCGTTTATCTGTTTCTACCAGATCAACTACGTCCTGACCGACGTGCCGGTGGCGTGGAGTGACGATCTTTGAGACCGCGCCTGCGTCCAGATTAAGAAAGGGATGCCGCCACCAGCATCACACGTTCCGGCTCTGCTGCCGCCATTGGCGCGGCGAAACACCCGCGAGTTTGCGGAACCGGCGCGTGAATACGGATGGGGATACATAACCGCATAGCCGACTGACGATGCGCACCGGCTCCCGGGTCGTCCGCAATTGCTTGCAGGCGATGTCAAATCGGATCGAATCCATATACGCCTTGGGCGTCATTCCGCAGGCCTCCTGCAGACGATGTCGGAGATTCTGCCGACTCATCCCGGCATGCCGCGCAAGTTCCGCGACGGTCAACCCGTGAATGATGTTGTCTTTGCAATAGGCTCCCAGCCAGTCGTCCTTGCGTAACGTCGTGCCGCCAACCGCCTCGACGATATCCAGCAGCCAGAGACCCAGGTGATAGTTTGCGCGCGCATAGTTCACGGCGTCCCGCCACCAGTGCGCATTGCACCAGCGCATCATCGCCCGGCATTCGTCCAGTAGCGTCCTCGGAATCTCGATCGGCAACTCAACTCCCCAGACCTCTTGCGGCGAAGGCTGCATCTTCGACGTCCGGCGTATCGACAATGGCGTCACTTTCGGTTTCAGCGTGGGATCCGGGACGGATTCCAGAGGTTTGTCGATCGCAAGGAACCGAAGGTGATGCCAGGTGAAGCCCTTGGGCAGATCAATTGAAAAATCAATCCCGGGAGGAACCAGCAGTGCACAGGGCGCCGACGGCGCGAACAGCCGGTCGCCATGGCGGTAACGCACCACACCGTCATCAACGAAGATCAACTGGTATTCATCGGTGCTGAGGATGGATATCTCCCGGAAGTGCCTGCGGTTGTAACGCCCGTCACGGATATACGGACCATTCCCGCCGTGATTGCATAAGAGTAACATAACTCCCAGATTTCCATAAGGGTCCTGTTGCGTTCAGATCGCAAACCCCTTTACGCTAAGACGATGAATTCACGAGCAGCGTGCTTCACATCGGGAATAGAGAAACGATGAACCGACGCGAGTTCTTAACTGTCTGTGCCGCCACGACTGCCGCGGCGGCGATGCCTCGCCTGTTGCGTGGCCAGGAGTCAACCATGAAAAAAGTACCCAACATCCTCTTCCTCTACACCGATGAGCAACGGGCTGACACGCTGGCGTGTTACGGCAACAAGCACAACCTGATGCCGAACGTGGACCGGTTAGCGGCGCAATCGACTGTGTTTGACCGGGCCTACTGCACCAATCCCGTGTGTACGCCGTCACGCGGGAGTATCCTAACCGGCTTGTATGCGCATGCTCACGGTGCGCACGACAACAACACGTTCATAGACCGCGACGCCAAATGCCTGCCGGAACACCTGCCTGCGGGCGCCTACGCAACCGGTTACTTCGGGAAATGGCATCTTGGCGATGAGATTTTCCCGCAGCACGGGTTGCGACGGGTGACGCCACGATCTTTGCTTTGCACGGCGGGTGCGGTGAACCGGTGTTGTTGCTCCACGGTTACCCGCAGACGCATGTGATATGGCACAAGATCGCGCCGTTGTTAGCGCGAGACTTTACCGTGGTTTGCGCGGACTTGCGCGGATATGGGGACAGTTCCACGGGGCATTCCGACTATTCAAAACGGGCGATGGCGCGCGATCAGGTGGAGTTGATGAATCGGTTGGGTTTCGATCGGTTTGCCGTCGTTGGTCACGACCGTGGCGGGCGCGTGGCGCACCGCCTTGCGCTCGACCACGCCCGCAACGTGACGCGGCTGGCGTTGCTCGACATCGCGCCGACGGTCGATATGTTTGCGGCTACCGATCAGGCGTTCGCGACGGCGTATTACCACTGGTTCTTTCTGATTCAGCCGAACAACTTGCCGGAGCGGATGATCGGCGCCGACCCGAAGTTCTTCCTGCACCGTTGCCTCAACGCGTGGAGTCGGGTGCCGGGAGCATTCACGACCGAGGCGTTGGCTGAGTACGAGCGGTGTTTCGCCAAACCCGAGGTTATCCATGCCACGTGCGAAGAGTACCGGGCGTCGGCCGGGATTGACCTGGAGCACGACGCGGCGGACCGGCAACGGAAGATCGCGTGTCCGGTATTGGCGTTGTGGGGCGGGTTGGGATTCGTCGGACGGCAATTCGATGTACTCAAGTTATGGCGCGGACGGGCGGACGACGTGCGGGGAGCGCCAATTCCCTGCGGCCATTTCCTTCCCGAGGAAGCGCCCGGCGAAACCTATCGCGCCTTGGCGGAGTTTTTGTCCGGCAAATGAAACGCCCGCTTCAAGCAACACTTGCTGGTCAATACATGAATTGGCTTCAAAATACGGGTCGGTTGCCATATGATTCATCGCCTTATGGCAGCACCATACTCCACCACGTCGGACTCAATCTCCAGTTTCCTGCCTGGGGGCGGATCAGACATGAGTATTGCCTTCTCGCCTTGTCCGAATGACACGTTCATGTTCCACGGTCTTGCCTCGGGGACGGTCAGGATTCCGGGTGTGGATGTTACCGTGCATCTGCATGACGTGGAACAGTTGAACCGGATGGCGTTGGACGGTATTTATGATGTGACGAAAGTGTCGTCGTATGCGTATCTTCACCTGCGGGATTCCCATACGTTGCTCAACGCCGGGGCGGCGATGGGGTTCGGTTGTGGTCCGCTTGTGGTTGCCCGTGCCGACGGCAAAACCCTTATTCCGTCGCAATGCCGGTTTGCCGTGCCGGGTGAACTTACGACAGGACATTTGCTGTTGCGACTCTGGCATCCGGATGTTGGCGAGCGGGTATTTGTGCGTTATGACCGGGTGATGCCGATGGTTGCTTCCGGAGAAGTGGATGCTGGCGTGGTGATCCACGAGGGGCGGTTTGTGTATAAGCAGGCGGGGTTGCGCCTGATACAGGATCTCGGCAAGTGGTGGGAACTGCATACCGAACTCCCGTTGCCGCTCGGATGCGTGGTGGCCAAGCGAAGTCTCGGGCAGGAACGGATTGCGGCGATAAACAGGGCGTTAAAGCAATCGGTCCAGGCGGCGATGGCCAGTCCCAGGGCGACGCTCGGTTATATGCGCCAGCATGCCCGGGAACTCGATGAGGCGGTGATCCGGGAGCATGTGCGCACGTTCGTGAACGAATACAGTCTGGACCTTGGCAATGCCGGGCGGGCGGCCCTGAAGGAGTTGGAGCGGATGGCATCGGAAGCAGGGGTATTGTGATGATTGCCGTACTGGCCGCAACGATTGAAGAAGCGGGTCCGTTGATTAAGAGGTTCGGTGCGCGACTGCTATGCGACGAGCCGTTTGCCACCTACCGGTTTGATGCCGACGGCAACAGGCCCGGCGGACTGGTGATCTTGAGTGGCATGGGACCTGTCCGTGCGGGGGACGCCACGAGGTACGCCGTTCAGAAGCGAGGGGTTCGGACCCTTATCAATGTCGGGGCGTGCGGTTCGCTGGGAACTGCGGTTGAGGGGACGATATTGGCGGTGGATGGTGTGGTGGCGGGGGATGCGCCGGGGGCCCCGGTGGTGACGGTGGATCCGGGACCATGGGGTGATTTGCCGCGGGCCCGGTTGGTGACGGTGGCCGAACCGGTCTTTGGCGGTGCGCGGCGTGACGCACTGGCGGATGTGGCGGATGGTGTGGACATGGAAGGTGCGGCAGTTGTCGAAGCAGCCGGCGAGTTGGGGGTTCGGTGTTTATTGGTCAAAGGGGTGACGGATCTGGCGGCCGATGGAGACAGGGCGGCCCTGCGAAAGAATCTGGCCCCGGTGTCCGAAAAGATTGCGGATGTGGTGGTGGCCGGGTTGCCGGCCCTGGAACAGGTCAGGCACGGGTTGATCGGGCGACTGATGGCATTGATCAGGGTCGAACACAGTATTTTCAGTCTGCCGTTGTTATTCGCGGGAGCGTGGATCGGGGCGGGAAATGCCCTGCCGCCGCTGCGGACGGTGGGCTGGGTGGTGGTGGCCGGGGTGGCCGCGCGCGGGTTGGGCATGGTGGCCAACCGGATTCTGGATCGGGACATTGATGCCCTCAACCGCCGGACGGTGACCCGTGAGTTGGCGGCGGGGACAATGACGCCGCTGGCAGGATGGTCGTTGGCGCTGGTGGCGCTTGCGATCTATCTATTGGCCTGTTCCGCCCTGGGAATGCTGTGTCTGAGACTCTCGGTTATTCCGGCTGCAATGTTGGTGGGGTATTCGCTGTTGAAGCGATTCACCGCCTTTTGTCATTTTGGGATTGGGGCGTGCATGGCGATGGCGCCGGTGGGTGCGCATGTGGCGGTGAGGGGCGATCTTGAGGTGAGCGCGCCGCTACTATTGCTTGCGGGGTTTGCGTTTTTCTGGATAAGCGGGTTCGATATCATCTATGCTCTGCAGGATATGGATTCGGATCGGGAGAACGGTATCAGGAGTATTCCCGCCAGATTGGGGGCTGTGGGGGCCCAGTGGGTTGCCGGGGCGGCGCATGGATTGGCGGTGGCGGCGCTTTTGGGATTGTGGTGGGTGCAGGGTGGGCAGATGGCGCCAGGCGTCCTGGTGGCGCTGTCGCTTCTGGCATTCATTGCGGCCTACCTGCCGGGGATTCCTATGGCGATTCGTTTTTTTCCGATTTCGGCCATTGCCGGTGTGGCGGGGGCATTGGTGCCCATGGCGGGAGGTTGGTTGTGAATCTAGTGCTGGCAGTGACGGGAGCGACGGGGGCGCGTGCGGCTGACGTCCTGGTGAAGAAGTCGCCATGGCCGGTGGCGCTGGTGGCGAGTGAGTGGGGGCGGAAGGTCTATGAACATGAATGCGGCCCTTTCTCGGCGCTCGAACACTCCGTCCAGGTTGTGCATGACAATGGCGATCTGTCGGCATCGGTCTCCTCGGGGTCTGTGCCGACTGCCGGGATGGTGGTCCTGCCTTGTTCGACCAACACGATGGCGAAGATCGCGCACGGGATGGGAGACTCTCTGATTACCCGGGCGGCACATTGCCATCTCAAGGAAGGGCGGCGTCTGGTGCTATGCGTTCGGGAGTCGCCGTGGACCCTGATTGACATTGAGAATGCGCGCCTGATCGCGGCGGCCGGGGGGATCATCATGCCGATGTCGCCGCCGTTTTACATGGCCGGAGGCAGGGATCTGGCGGCGGTTTCGGCCTTGGAGTTGTTAGAATCCATGATCGACCGGATCCTGGCGGTGTTGGGGCATGGGTTGGTCAAGACATGGGATGAGGTCCGATGAGCTTCGGGGACTTGCGTGAATTCATTGATCATCTTGAGCGGGCGAAGGAACTGGTTCGTATCCGCGCTGAGGTGGACTCCGACCAGGAGATCACGGTCATCCAGCATCGGGTGCTGGCGGCCGGGGGGCCGGCGTTGTTGTTTGAGAATGTGAAAGGGTCGCCCACCCGGTTGGTCTCGAATCTCTACGGGACGCCGCGCCGCGTGGAAATGGCGTTCGGACGTGATCCCGGTGCGATCGGGAATGAGTTGGCGACGCTCGCCGAACGGATGAAGGAACCGGGCCTTGGAGCGCTCTGGGAGCAGCGTCGGACCTTGTGGGGGTTGACCAAGGCCCGACTGCGCACGGTGGGTAGCGGACCGGTGCTCGACTGTGTTTCGGAACCGCCGGGCCTGACCCGGCTGCCGGTACTCAAGTGCTGGCCGCTTGATGGTGGTCGCTTCTTTACGCTGCCGCTTGTTCATACGACGGATCCCGAAACCGGCGACGGGAATCTGGGGATCTACCGGTTGCAACTCTATGATGATGCCAGTACCGGGATGCACTGGCAGATCGAGAAGGGCGGGGGGTTCCATTTTCACAAGGCGAAGGCGCTGAACCGGCCGTTGCCGATCAGTGTGATTCTTGGCGGACCGCCGGCGCTCACGCTTGCGGCCATTGCGCCGATGCCGGAGGGGTTCGATGAGCGGTTGCTGGCGGCCCTCATCATGGGCACGCCGTTGGAGGTCATTCGGAGGGGGCCGACGGGGCACCGGATTCCGGCGCGTGCTGAATTTGTGTTGGAAGGAACCGTGACGCCTGGTGACGTGCGGCGGGAGGGGCCATTCGGGGATCACCTGGGTCACTATTCCCACAGCGCCGATTTTCCGGTCTATCGGGTGGATCGGTTACTGGCGCGGAGAGACGCCATCTATCCCGCCACGGTGGTGGGCAAACCGCCGCAGGAGGACTACTTTATCGGCGAGGCCCTGGAACGGCTCATGATGCCACTGTTGAAACTCGTCAAGCCGGGCATTAGCGATGTGTGGGCGTACCCGGAGACGGGGTTCCATCCCTTGGCGGTATTGTCGGTACACGAGCGGTACGGGCGGGAGGGACTCAAGCAGGCGCTTGGACTGATGGGTGAGGGGCAGATGTCGCTTTCCAAGGTGATGATGGTGGTTGATCACGATATTGATGTGCGCGACTTTGAGGCGGTCAGCCGGGCGATATGGCAGAATGTTGATACAACCGGGGATCTTCATGTGATCGGGCCGACGGCACAGGACACGCTCGATTTCACCGGGCCCTCGATGAACACGGGCAGCCGGTTGATCATTCTGGCGACCCGCCATTCGACGGGGCCGCGACGGACGTGCCTGCCGCCACCGCCGCCCGCGCCGCGCGAGGTGCATCCGGGCATTCTGGCCATGGCCGCGCTGGGTCCGGCGTTTCTGATGGTCCAGGTGACGGAAGGGTGTGACCGGGCGGCGGTTCGAGGCGCGCTGGCTGGCCATCCTGCAACTGCTGGTTATTTGTTCCATGTACTGGTGTCCGCTGACGTGCCGGTGGATGACCGGCGAATGGCGTTATGGGGTTGGTTCACGCGGTTTGACCCGTTATTGGACCTGCACCCGGCGCGACGGGAGATGACGGGGAACCGATTGACGTTACATACACCCATCGCGATTGATGCGACGTGGAAGCCGGGTTACCGCAAACCGGTCGCCTTCGATCCGGAAATTGAAAAGCGCGTGGATGCCCAATGGGGGCGCTACGGAATCCCTCTCTGATTGCCATGAGCGCCCCTGTCAAATCGGAGGTTGCCCTTGCCGCAGACGACAACCGGCGTATGTTTGATGCCATTGCCCGGCGGTATGATCTGCTGAATCATTTGATGTCCATGGGGTTGGACCGGCGGTGGCGCCGGGATGCGGTTAAGAGGTTCATTGACAGTATGCCTGCTGGGTCTGGGAATAGGCGGGTCCTTGACGTCGGGTGCGGTACGGGAGATGTGACGATTGAAGTGGCTCGGCGATCGGGCGGGGTTTCTGTTCTCGGGATTGACCACTCCGCCAAGATGCTGGTCCTAGCCGGGAAGAAGGTGACTGAGGCCGGTTTGGCGGAGCGGGTGACACTGCAAGTTGGCGATGCAGTGGCGACGGGGGCCCCGGACGGTTCGTTTGATGGGGTCATTACGGCGTTTTGTTTCAGGAATATCAGCGACCGTCTGGCGTTTCTCAGGGAGACGGTGCGTGTTCTGAAACCGGGTTGTCCGTTGCTGATCCTGGAACTTACCCGGCCCCGTTCATGGGGGTGGCGTGTTTTGCATTTTATCTACAACGCCTGGACCGTGCCGTGTCTGGGGTTGTTGCTCTCGCAGGGCAGTGCGTACCGTTACCTCTTCAAGTCCATCGAGGCATTTCCGGAGCACGAGCAGGTTCTGAGCATGATGAAAGATGCGGGGTTCGAGGCGGTTCGATGGACACCGCTGACAGGCGGCGTGGTGTCGTTATTTGAGGGGACGAGCGGGCGATGAAGTTCAACCACAAGCGACCTGAATTCCGTGAAGGTGAAGTCGTGGTGCCCGAGATGGAGGGGGGTGTCCGGTTTGGCGCCTCGGACTATGCCAATACGGTTCCCCTGCTGTACCGTCTCAAGGATGTGTTCCCGGGAGGGAGGCTGGTCAAGCGGGTGCCTTCGGCGATGCCAGGAATGCTTTACGGGGACAGTGTGGATGTGGCGTTGGTGCCGGTGGGGGCGCTGGTGGGGGATGACCGGCTGGAGAGGCTGCCGGGCGTTGGAGTTTGCGCGCGGGCGACGGTACGCAGTGTGCTCATCAAGTTATACAAACCCCTTGATGAGGTAAGGCGGGTTCGGATGGATGCGGCATCTCGCACATCCAATGCGTTGGCGCGGATCATTTTTCAGCGACAGTACGGGATGCAAGTGGAGATGGTGGCGGCCGGCGATAGGACGCCGGTGGATGCGGAAGTCATGATTGGCGACAAGGCGTTGGGGGCGGCGCCAGCGCCGTATGGGGACTTCGATTTGGGGGAGGCTTGGAACCGGTTGACGGGCATGCCATTCGTTTTTGCCGTATGGGCTTGCAGGGCAGGGGACCCGCGCAACGGGGAGTATGCCGGGATCGTCCAGCGTGCGCGCGATGCCGGGGTGGCGGTGTTGCCGCAAATCATTGAGGAGGAAGCACGTCGGCTCGGGTTGGCACCTGAACGTTGCCGTCAGTATCTGGCGGAGTGCATCCACTACACCGTAGGCCAACGTGAAATCAACGCCATTGAGTTGTTCGGGACGATGATTCGTGAAGACGGCGTGGTAGGGGGGGCGGCATGAGCAGGCTTTCGCGGGAGGAAGCGCTCGGGATGCTGAACTCCGCGGCATTGGCCGGGTTGGCGGGGCAGGCGGATGCCGAACGGGTGCGCCGGTATGGCCGACGGGTTCACTACACGCACAGTTTGAACATCAATCCCACCAACGTGTGTGAGAATCGGTGCGAACTGTGTGCGTTCTGGCGGGAGCCCGGTGCTCCGGATGCGTATGGGATGGACTTGGGTGAAGTTCGGCAACGTCTGGAGAAGGCCAGGGATCAGGGGTTGACTGAACTGCATGTGGTTGGAGGGTGCGCTCCTGCGTTCGGGTTGGCGTATCACCTGAACCTTTTCCGGATGGCGCGCGAGGTACTGCCCGGGGTTTTGGTGCAGGGTCTGACGGCGGTAGAGGTTGATTACCTGGCGCGGCGGGAACGGATTAGCCTGCGGGAGGTATTGGGGCAACTTCAGGCGGCCGGGTTGGGGTGCCTGCCCGGAGGCGGGGCGGAAATCTTCAATGAGTCGGTACGGGTCAGGATTTGCTCCCACAAGATATCAGGCGAGCAATGGTTGGCGGTGCATCGGGAGGCGCACCAGTTGGGGATGTCCACCAATGCGACCATGCTCTTCGGGCATTTGGAAACGGCGGAGGACATTGTCGATCATCTGGACCGGCTGAGGGCGTTGCAGGATGAAACGGGGGGATTCAAGGCGTTTGTGGCCTTGCCGTTCCATCCGACGGGGGCCCGACTGCCGGTCAGGTACGGGCCCGGCGGGAGTGTGGTGACGCGAGTAGTCGCCCTGGCCCGGCTGTATTTGGACAACATTCCGCACATTAGGGTGCTGGCCAACTATGTGGACCGCAAACTGCTCGGAGTCCTGGTGTATTCCGGTGTTGATGACGTGGGGCCGACGAGTCTGGATGAACGTATTGTGCGTGCGGCGGGAGCGCCGGATGCCCGCCGGTTGGCGGGAGCGGATGCCATGCGCGAGTTCCTGGAGAGTGTGGGGGGCGAACCGGTGCTGACCGAGAGTACGTATCGGAACGTTGATGCGTCAGGTGGAACGGTTCGCAGGGCGCAGGGGAGCGGCACGGTGAACGATGTGTTGGCCGATATACTGGCCGGGAAGCGGATTTCGGCTGAGCAGGCCGTTGTGTTGCACGAGCAGGCGGGACTCCATGAACTCGGGTTGGCGGCCCATCAGCGCCGGATGGCGGTGGTTCCGGGTTGTGAGGTGACGTATGTATTGGACCGCAACCTTTCGTTCACGAATGTCTGCGAAGCGGGTTGCCGGTTCTGTGCATTTCATGTCAAACCGGGTGCTGTCGGTGGTTTTCTGATGTCAATCGACGAGATTGTGAAGGTGGTGGTTGAGGCGGAGTCCGGAGGCGCCACGCAGATACTGATTCAGGGCGGGCTAAATCCTGACTTGAAGATCGAGTTTTACGAGGAGATGTTCCGTGCCATAAAGCGTTGCACGGGTGTCTGGCTGCATTGCCTGTCGCCGGCGGAGATTCTTTTCCTGTCACGTCAGTCGGGGTTGACGGTGAAGGGAACCTTGGAACGGTTGGTGGCGGCGGGGCTTGATTCGCTGCCGGGGGGCGGGGCAGAGATACTCGTGGATGAGGTTCGCCGAGAGGTGTCGCCCCACAAGATAACGGCGGGAGATTGGTTGCGTGTGATGGAAACGGCACACGAGGTGGGTCTGAAGGCGTCGGCCACGATGGTCTACGGGTTTGGCGAGACGGCGGCACAACGGGTTCAGCATCTGATGTGCATCCGGGACTTGCAGGACCGGACGGGGGTTTTCACGGCGTTCATTCCGTGGAGTTTCCAGCCGGACAGGACGCTGATACAGCAACCGAAGGCCAACGGTCTCGACTATCTGCGGATGGTGGCACTGGCCAGACTGGTGCTTGATAATGTGCCGCATGTTCAGGCCGGGTGGGTGACTGAGGGTCCTGACATGGCCCAACTGGCCCTGGACTACGGCGCGGATGATTTTGGCGGGGTTCTGATGGAGGAGAAAGTCGTCAAGGCGACAGGGGTCGGTTATGAGATTGCTTTGGACCATCTCATTGATCTGGTTCGGCAGATCGGAATGATACCGGTGCAACGAACGACGCAGTATGGGGTGGTCAGGAGCCTGGAAAGCGTGAAAGCGTGAAAGCTTTGTCGTTTTCTGCCTTGACGCAAGAGAGGTCTGTGCGAAACTCATTCCCTTTTCAGGGGCAGTCTCACGAATGACGTTGGGATGGATTGCAGGTAGACACTATCAACCGGTGGCGAGGATATTGAGATGAACACGGACTCTGTGGAACGGGATACCATTGAAGTAGACATCCTATGCGTGGGGGCGGGGGTGGCGTCGCTGACGACGGCGCTTCGGTTACTCAGGCGGTGCCAGGAAAACAAGACTGACAAGCCCTCGATCATGATCATCGAGAAGGGTGCCGCGGTGGGTGGGCATGTGCTTTCCGGGGCGGTTATTGATCCGGAGCCGCTAAAGGAGTTGCTGACACCGGAGGAATATGCGGCGATGCCGGTGCAGACGTTGGTGAAGCGCGAACAGATACTCCGCCTGGCGGCGGGCGGTTCGATGCGGGTGCCGTGGGTGCCGTCGGAGATGCATTCACAGGGGTTGCCGATCGTTTCCCTCTCCCGGTTTGTGAAATGGTTGAGCGGCCTCGTCGAGGCCGCCGGGGCGGAGATTTACACCGATATGTCCGGGGCGGAACTGCTTTGGGAGGGGGATCGTGTGGCGGGGGTGCGCCTGCGTGACCGAGGATGGGACAAGCATGGTCAGAAGCGGTCGCAGTTTGAGGCGGGCGCTGACATCCGCGCGAAGGTGGTTGTGCTTGGCGAAGGGGCGTCCGGTTACTTGACTGAGGGGTTGGTGGCGAAGAAGCATATGGCGGAGGGCAGGAACGCGCAGGCGTACGCCCTGGGGATCAAGGAGATTTTCAATGTTCCGGCAGCGCCTGAGCGCGTGGGCGAGGTCATTCATACGTTCGGTTATCCCTTGGATTCCGGCACCTACGGAGGTGGGTTTATTTATCGAGTGAGTGACACACGCGTGGCGGTGGGGCTTGTCACAGGACTGGACTACCGGCCAGCGGAACTCAACACCCATGAATTATTCCGGGCGTTCAAGGCGCATCCGGTGGTGGCGAAGGAAATTGCAGGGGGCGACGTGGTGTCCTATGGCGCCAAGGTTCTCCCCGAGGCGGGATACTTTGCGATTCCGGAATTGGTAACGGACGGGGCGGTTATCGTGGGCGACGGGGCGGGGCTGCTCGATTCCGTGCGGTTGAAGGGCGTACATATGGCGGTCTACTCCGGCATGGCCGCGGGCGATGCGTTGTGGGGTTGCTGGCAGAAGAAGGACTGGTCAACGACGTTGCTGAAGGAGTACCCGGCACGACTTCAGACTAGCAAGGGATGGACTGACATTCGCAAGATTCGCAATGTACGTGCCTCCTTCAAGTTCGGGATGCTGCCGGGAATCATGGCCACGGGAATGAGTCTGGTGACGGGAGGGTGGTTACCGCCAGGGCGGGTGCGAAGGCGGCCGGACCATGAGGGGATGGCCCGAATCGGGGAAGGTTGCAAACTTCCGGTCCCGCCAAAGGCCAACAGTTCCAAGCAGCAACTCGATCTGCTGACGGACGTTTTTCATTCAGGGACCAAACACGAGGAGCATCAACCCTCGCACGTGCACATCCTGGACAGGGGCGTGTGCCTGAAGTGCAAGGCGGAGTATGATGCGCCCTGTACGCGGTTTTGCCCGGCCCAGGTGTATGAATGGGACGAGGCAGAAAAGCAGGTTCGGGTTTCGTTCACGAACTGCCTGCACTGCAAGACCTGCCAGATCAAGAACCCGAAACGGAATATTGAATGGGTCACTCCTGAGGGCGGCGGCGGTCCGGCCTACACGGACATGTGACCACCGGGCGTCAGCGCGGCAGTTTCATCTCCGATAACGTGACGTCCGGTTCGTGATAGCGGCGGAAGCATTTGGTCAACGTTGTGTAGGTGAAGGCGGCATTCACCGCGCGGGAACGCAGACCTACCCAGAAGATCAGGTATCCCAGAAACAGGATGGCAAGGTAGAAGGGGTACTGCAGGACCTGCAGAAGGCGGTCACTGGCGGTTACGGGCAACTGCGCCAGGACGGAGGTCAATCCAACCGCGATAACGGACAGGAGATAGGACATCGCCATTCCCAGTAATACGGCCCACGAATGGCCCGCTTCCACCGCCTGCCGGGGGCACACGGACATGCAGCGCATGCAACTCTCACATTTCAGCGTCCAATAGGGGCGCCGCCGATCAGTCGAGCCGCGCCACACCACGCCTCCGTGCGGACAGCAGGCGACGCAAAGGCCGCACAGGTCGCAGCGGGAACTTGCAAAGAAAAGTTTGGCGAGCAGGAAACGTCCATACAGGAGGTAGCCAAATGACACGGGTAGTAAGAAGAGGCCCAAAAGTAGCGGCACAAACCCCATGAACCGTGTTCGCCCTTCCAGTAGGGGAACCAGGAAGTCTGCAGTCTTGGTGCGGGCGTGGTTGATGATGGACTCGACCTTTTCGGGGGCGAGAGCGGAGTGTACGGCGGTCCAGTTGACTGGCATATCCACACCGGCCACCCCCCGAACCCGGTACCCTCGAATGGCAAGAATCAGGGCGATCAGGTACCCGGCGGTTCCCTCCAATCCGGGAATACGATATCCCCAGAACTGGGTCCCCCCCCGTGTAGCGACAACGAAGGCGGGAGTTCCCCGTCCCCAAGGCAGGCGGAACGCCAGTGAAAGTGCTGGCCATGGCGCGGTAAACCCGTGGGTAGGCATGAGCATTGCCAGCAGGTTCCCCCGACCAGCGGTGTTCGGCAAGGGGTTGACGCCTGAACCGATTTGCAGCAGGTGGGTGGCCATGCCACGGTCATGCGCCAGGCGCTGCATCCACAAGGCGACCCGGTAGGTGTTACCCGTGCCGCTCATGAAATACAGGTTCAGGGTTTCCGGGGGCACGGGCCCTCCTTCATGAAGATTTGAAGAGTCGCACCTGTTTCATCAGGTGATCGAGGATATCGGCCTCGGCGATGGTGGCGAGTAACTCGCCCCTGACATACAAGGCGGCCTTGCCCTTGCCGCCGGCGATGGCGATATCGGCCTCGCGGGCTTCGCCGGGACCGTTCACCACGCATCCCATCACGGCCACCGTCGGGCGTGCGGCCTCGGGATGGGTCCGATAGTGAGCCTCCAACGCGGACTCCACCCGGCGTGCCAGGGCAACCACATCGATCTGGATTCTTCCGCAGGTGGGGCAGGAGATGACCGATGCTCCCGGGGGACAGAGTCCGAAGCAGCGGAGTAGTTCGAGTCCGACGCGCACTTCCTGGGCGGGTTCGTCGGTCAGCGAGACGCGAAGGGTATCGCCGATGCCCTCAGAGAGGAGCAGTCCCATGGCGACGCTGGATCGGACGGTGCCGGCCAGCAGGGTTCCGGCTTCCGTGACGCCGAGGTGGAGGGGGTGATCGGTGGCGAGCGAAAGGAGGCGGTAGGACTCCACGGTGCGTGCCACGTCGGAGGCCTTTACCGAAATCTTGATCCAGGGGTGGCCGGCATCCTCGAGGATGCGTACGTGCCGCATGGCGCTTTCGACCATGGCCTGGGGCGTGGCGCCGCCGTACTTTTCCAGAAGATCCTTTTCGAGGGACCCGGCGTTGACGCCGATGCGGATGGGGACCTTTCGTCCGGCGGCGGCGCTGACGACCTCGCGGACACGGTCCAATCCGCCGATATTGCCGGGGTTGATCCGCAGTCCATCCACGCCGCTGTCCAGGGCGATGAGGGCGAGTTTGTGCTGAAAATGGATGTCGGCGACGAGGGGGATGGAGACCTCGCGCCGGATGTCGGCCAGGGCCCGTGCGGCAGGTTCGTCGACGACCGCGAGGCGAACGATGTGGCACCCGAGGGTTTGGAGGTCCAGGATTTGTTCAACGGTGGCCTTGACGTCACGGGTATCCGTCTTGGTCATGGTCTGGACGCTGACGGGGGCGGTACCGCCGACGGCCACAGCGCCGATGTGGATCTGGCGGGTCGGGCGGCGTTTGGCGAGCAATACGCTTTGCATGGGTCACTATTCCGTTGAGGCAGGGGCAGGTGCAGGGTTGGGGGTAGCCGGCTGAACATTTTCCTGTTTCGGTTGGAGCAGGCGGTTAAGTTGTCGGCCCACCGGGGTCATTCGCCAGACATCGCGTCCGGTGAGAAAGACGAACACAGTAATCAGGAGGATGGCAAACGTATTGGTGGCGATACTGATGACCCTGGCATGGACCGGGCGGCGGGTGATGAGTTCCCAGAGGCAGAAGAGGATATGGCCGCCATCAAGGACGGGAATGGGCAGGATGTTGAGAATGGCCAGGTTGACGTTCAGGAAGGCGGTGAAGAAGACGGCCACCATGAGACTGATGCGCACAACGTAGTAGTAGGTGATCAGGATGGCGAGGGGCCCCCCGATCGAGCGGGCGGCCGGACCGGCCTGACCGGGTGTGGTCAGGGCTCCGAGGGTGCGGAAGATGGCGGTGGAATGCGACTTGATCTGGGACCAGGGAGACGGGTGTACGGTCTTGTCAAACTCGACGTCGGTCACGTTGAACTGCACACCGATCCGGACTTGTTCTGTTTTCGGGTCATAATCGGGCGTGACGTGGCTGGTGACGAGTTCGTTGTTGCGGCGGACTTTGATAGGGGAGGTCAGTCCCTTTCGTTCCCCGACGAGAGCGATGAGTTGGGTACGGCTGATGATCTCGTGACCGTCGTACTCGACGATGATGTCGCCGCCCTGGAGGCCGGCGCGCGCCGCGCTCATGCCGGGATCGGTGGCGAGAACCATACACAAACTGCGGCCATCCACGCCGCCAAGGGTCTGCTCGCCGAACATGCCGCGTTCGGTGGGGATGGTGAGGGTCAAGGTTTCTCCGCCGCGTCGGACCGTGGCGTTAACAGACTCAAACCGGGCGCAGACCATGAGGAAATCGATCCAGCTTTGGACGGCCTCGCCGTTGGCGGAGACCACGGCATCGCCAATGCGAAGGCCGGCCTTATACGCAAGGCTGTCGTTGGCAACATAGCCGACGATGGGGCTGGTTTCGGCCAGGGTGGCGGGTTTGCCGACGAGATAGACGACCCAGGCCAACATGATGGCGAGGATAATGTTGCCTGCGGCACCCGCCGCCGAGACCAGAATGCGTTTGGCCGGCGAGATGTAGGGGAGGTGACGGGGTGGCGAGTCGGGTGTTTCCGGGGCCGGCGCTTTCTCAAAGGGCTGGGGTTCATCAGTCTTGGATGACCCTTGGAGTTTTTCCATGCCGTTGGGGTCCAGTTGGGGAAGTGCGACATACCCGCCGAACGGAATGCATCCGATCTTGTAGACAATCCCGTTGACCTTGCGTTGCCACAGTGCCGGGCCAAAACCGATGGAGAACACGTCCACGACCAGTCCGCACCACCGGGCAGCGAGGAAGTGGCCCAGTTCGTGAACAAAAATGGTGAGGCCAAAAAGCAGAGCAACGACGGCGATGGTGAAAACGGTGGTTAACATAGAGCAGTGTCCTTACTTTCGGTTGGCAGTGACTTGGCAGTGGCGGTTGGCTTCCTGACGGGCCCAGTGGTCGGCCCGGTCAATATCGTCCAGAGTGGGTTCATTGATGACATGGTGCAGATTCATGACGGCTTCAACGGTGTGCCAGATGCCGGAGAAGGCGAGTTGGCCGATCAGGAATCGGTCTACGGCGATTTCGTTGGCGGCGTTCAGGACAGCGGGCATGGAACCGCCGGTGATGGCCGCCTGACGGGCCAGTCGGAGACAGGGGAAGCGGATGAGGTCCGGGGCGTGGAAGTGGAGGGGCCCCATGTTGGCTAGGTCGAGGGCGGGGAGGCGTCCATCCACCCGGTCAGGATAGGTGAGCGCGTGTTGGATGGCGAAGCGCATATCGGGCGGACTTAACTGGGCGAGGACGCTTCCATCCACGAACTCCACCATGGAGTGGACGATGCTTTCGGGGTGAATGACGACCTCGATGCGGTCGTAGGGGATTCCGAACAGCCAGTGGGCTTCCATGATTTCGAGGCCCTTGTTCATGAGGGTGGCGGAATCAACAGTGACTTTGCGGCCCATATTCCAGCGGGGATGTTTCAGGGCATCCGCGGCGGTAACCTTGTCGAAATCGAGATCGTGCCGGGTGGCAAAAGGGCCGCCCGAGGCGGTCAGGATCAGGCGGCGGATTTCGGAGGAGGGGTGTCCGTCTATGCATTGGAAAATCGCGCTATGTTCGCTATCGACCGGAAGGAGGCGGGCGTGATGGCGGGTGGCGGTATCCATGACGGTTTTGCCGGCCGCAACCAGAACTTCCTTGGTGGCGAGGGCGACGTTGCGGCCCTGTTCCAGGGCCGCCAATACGGAGCGCAGTCCGGCCATGCCGACGAGTGCGCACAGGACGATATCGGCATCCGGCAGGGCGGCAAGGCGGGTAACGCCCGTATCGCCGGCATGAATAGCGATGCCGTGTGGATGGCTGGCGGTGCAGGCGGCGGCAAGAGACGGGTCAGCGATGGCGATGTTGCGGACGTTGAGGTGACGAGCCTGTTCGAGCAGGCGGTCAACATTGGATCGCGCGGCCAGGCCGACGATTTCGATGCGGTCGGGCAGGGCGGCGGCCACGCGCAGGGCGTTTTCGCCAATCGAACCGGTGCTACCGAGGACGACGACACGTTTCTTAAGGGGGTTAGATGACATGGGCAAACCATCGCAGGTAGAAATACAGGGCCGGGGCGGCAAACAGGAGGCTGTCCAGGACATCGAGGATGCCGCCCATGCCGGGGAAGAGGCATCCGGAATCCTTCATGCCGGCCGAACGTTTGAACAGTGACTCGACGAGATCGCCGAGGACACCGATGGCGGCGAGAAAGGCGCCGAGGAACCAGGCATGGGTGGAGTTGATAATGAGGCGTCCGAAGGTGATGGTGTCGGGATCCGCTTCGGCGGCAAGTGTGAGCCGGACGAAGAGGACGCTGGCAAGGATGCCTGCGGCGAGGCCACCGGCGAGGCCTTCCCAGGTCTTTCCGGGAGAAATCCGGGGAAACAGTTTGTGGCGTCCGATGAGGCTGCCGACGAAATAGGCGCCGACATCCGAGGCTTTGACCACGACGATGAGATAGAGGAGCAACCGGCAGGCAGTGGGTGAGAGGGGGGCGAGCGGGGCGGTGGGCGTCCATTGGAAACCGAGGAGGAAGAAGAACATCATCAGGAGCGGGATATAGGTCAAGCCCAAGAGGGTACATGCGATGGTCTGCAAAGGTTGGGGGTTGTCTTTTTGGGGGAACTGGCGGACGAAAATCCCGAACACAATGAAAACCAAAGCCAGAATTGGCAATTCCTTCCAGACATCCACAGGGTGTCGGCTGGTGATGAATTGGACGTTCAGCGACAGATAGGTGGTGGCCAGCATTACAACGCCGGCCAGTGTTCCCAGCACCCGAAAGACAGGGATGCCGGCGTTACGGAGGATGGTATAGAATTCCAGAAGCCCCACGACAGCCAGCAGGAACAGGACGCCCACGGCGACGAGGGACGGGAGAACAAACATGATAAGAGCGACTCCACCCAGGAGGATGATGGCACTCAGTGTACGTCTTAATAGAACCATGTTTTGTTCCTTGTCGGTCGAAATGGTTTATTCCACCAGGCCGAAGCGGCGGTGCCGGTTGCCGTATTCCTCAACGGCCTTGATGAGTTGATCCTCGCGGAAATCGGGCCACAGGACGTCGGTGACGTACAATTCGGCGTAGGAAAGTTGCCAGAGGAGGAAATTGCTGATGCGCATTTCGCCGCTGGTCCGGATCAGCAGATCCGGATCCGGGATATCGGGCGCATAGAGGTGGGCGGCCACGGTGCTTTCGTCGATTTTATCGACGTCCAGTTCGCCCGCCTTGGCCTTGCGGGCGATCTCTCTGGCGGCGGCGGCGATTTCGGTGCGGCCGCCGTAACTGAGGGCGAGGACGAGGTTGCCCTCCTTGTAATGTTCGGTGGCGTGCATGACGCGGTTCAGTTCGCGTCGTACGGATTTGGGGAGATCGGAGAGGCGGCCGATGGTGCGGAGGCGCACCTTATTGTCGTGAAACTCCTGTTCTTCCTTGCGGAGGAAGCGTTTGAGCAGGTCCATCAGGGCGTCGACCTCCTGCTTCGGGCGGGCCCAATTCTCGACGCTGAACGCATAGACGGTCAGATAGCGGATACCGAGTTTGCGGCAGGTGCGGATGGCAATGCGGACGGATTCGGCGCCGCGTTCATGGCCTTTGACCCGGGGGAGGTTGCGCTGTCTGGCCCAACGCCCGTTGCCATCCATGATAATGGCCACATGGGTGGGGATCTTGGCCGGGGGTGTCACCGGCGCGCCTTGGGTTGTTTGTGGCAAGGGATCCATGATCAGGTTTACACGGCAATCCGGAAGGTGCTGGCGCGTTGGGGACTCACGGAGAGAACACCGAGGGGAACCCCTGTGATGTCGCAGAGGGCCTGAACATAGTCTTTGGCCTTGGGGGGGAGGTCCGCATAGGACGTCAGGTTGCTGGTGTTGGTCTTCCAGCCCGGGAAGTCCTTATACACGGGTTTGCACTTTGCCAGGGTGGCGATGGAGGCGGGGACGCTTTCATAGCGGCGGCCGTCACACTCGTAGGCTACGCAGACCCGAATGGTATCCGTGTCGTCCAGCACATCCAGTTTGGTGATGGCCCAGTGATCAACACCGTTGACCATGGCCGAGTAGCGGGCGACGACGGCGTCGAACCAGCCGCAACGCCGTGGGCGTCCGGTGGTGGCGCCGAATTCGCGGCCACGCTGACGGAGGTGTTCACCGGTGGCGTCGAGCAATTCGGTAGGGAAGGGGCCTTCGCCGACACGTGTGGTGTAGGCCTTGATAACTCCCAGAACGCGGTCAATGGCGCGGGGGGGCAGGCCGGTGCCGATGCAGGCGCCACCACTGGTCGGATTGGACGAGGTCACAAAGGGGTAGGTTCCGAAGTCGATATCCAGCATGGTGCCCTGTGCGCCTTCGAAGAGGATTTGGCGTCCCGCCTTGTAGGCGACATTCAGCAGGGGGATGGTGTCGGTGATATAGGGGCGCAGGAATTCAGCGGCGGCGCGAACTTCCTTGCAGAGGGCCGAGGCGTCCACCGTGGCGGATCCCAGGTTGGCGAGAATGGCATTCTTTTCGGCCAGACGTTCCGTCAGTTTGCCTTCCAACTCGGGATCCAGGAGGTCGCCCATGCGGAAGCCGGTCCGACAGGCCTTATCGGCATACGTGGGGCCGATGCCGCGCTGGGTAGTGCCGATCTTGGAACCGCGGCTGAGTTTGTTCTCACTGGCGGCATCGAGGGCCTTGTGATAACCGAGCACCACATGAGCGCGGTCGCTGATGTGGAGACGGTTTTTGGATGAAATTCCACGGGCTTCGAGTTCCTTAATCTCCTGAACGAGAGCCAACGGATCCACGACGAGTCCATTACCGATGACGCAGGTTTTATCCGGGTAGAGGATGCCGGAGGGGATCAGATGCAGGACATAACGCTCGCTCCCGATTTCGATCGTATGGCCGGCGTTGCTACCGCCCTGATATCTGACCACGACATCGGCGTCCCGGCTCAGAAAGTCCACGATTTTTCCTTTACCCTCGTCACCCCATTGGGTTCCTATCAACAATGTGTTCGGCATGAAGAAATTCCTTTCGCTCCTCGGCAAGTCAAAGCGGGTTTAATAGCAAAGATTACCGGTTCCGGCAAGCATGGGAAGTAATCTGCAGGGCAAAAGCAAACGAGAGTCAGTCTGTATCGTCCCAAAACGCCTTTTTCGACCACCCCATCCTCAACTCGCCTTAAGCGACTAGGGACACAAGCGACTAGGAAGCGACTAGGGACATAAGCGACTAGGGACAGGCAGTTAGTAGAGAAAGTGGTAGACAGATAATAGGCTATGTAGTATAAGCGACTAGGGACAGGCAGTTAGTAGAGAAAGTGGTAGACAGATAAGAGGCTATGTAGTATGCCGTCATAAAGAGGTGGTGCGGGGGTGTGATGGGGCGCGCGACTCTGGAGGAGGCCTGCTATGAGGACGGCAAGGATTGTTGAGGATGGGGCGGCTTATTACCATGTCATCTCCCGGGTGGTGGACCGGCGGATGGTGTTTACTCCGGACGAGAAGGAACGGTTCCGTAAGTTGATGCGGGCCGTGGAGGAGTTCTCGGGAGTCCAGATCCTGACGTATGCCCTGATGACCAACCACTGGCATATCCTGGTGTACGTGCCGGAACGTCAGGCGGTTGACGACGAAGAGTTCATCCGGCGACTCAAGTGTTTATACAGCGGGGACATGGTGGATGTGTTGACGGATCATCTGGGCAAGTTGAGGGCGGGTGGCCAGCATGAAGCGGCGGAGGCGGTGAAGGCGGACTATATCTGCCGGATGTACAACCTGTCGGAGTTTGTGAAGACGCTGAAACAGCGGGCCAGCATCTCGTATAACCGCAGGAATAACCGGAAGGGGACACTGTGGGAGGAACGGTTCAAGAGTGTGTTGATCGAAGGGGCAGTTGGGGCATTGAGTGCGACGGCGGCGTATATTGACCTGAATGCGGTGAGGGCGGGGATGGTAACGGATTCGAAGGATTACCGGTACTGCGGGTATGGAGAGGCGGTGGGAGGAGGGGAGCAGGCGCGGGAAGGGTTGAGGAGGGCGTTTGGGGAGATGGGGGAGTGGAGTGAAGTGTCAGGGAGGTATCGCCAGTTGCTATATGTGACAGGGGAGGCGCGTGGGGTGAATGAGGAAGGTCAGGCGATCAAGCGAGGGTTTACGGCGGAGGCAGTGGAAGAGGTGATGAAGGGGAAGGGGAGATTGCCGTTGAATGTGGTGTTGCGGTGTCGGGTGCGGTATTTCACGGATGGGGCGATCCTGGGCGGTCGTGCATTTGTGGATGAGGCGTTCAGTCGGCACCGGGGTCATTTTGGGGAGAAGCGAGTGGATGGAGCGAGGGGGATGGCGGGAGGAGAGTGGGGGGATTTGGCGATAGCCCGCGCATTGCGGCTGTCGGTGATTGGACGACCGGCCCCGGCATAGACGCCGGGGAGGTGGGGACAAGCGGGATTGTTCTGTAAAGGTGATACACCAAGGGCGGAGCCATGTCTTGATCTCGTCGGGGTGACGTGAAAATGGTGTTCAAGGGGTTGGTTGACGTAGGTCTGGTGTGAAAATGGAGTCCTGGTTGTCGCTTCGGGCAAGAACAGGCGGATTAATGCAAGAGGAACTGGCGTCGTGTGTTGTTGGCTTCTGACTATTTGTGTGTCCCTTAGGTGGGGGATTGGAAATGCAGTCCGTGTTTTGCTAGGGCAGAGGAAAAAGACCTTTATGAACCGTCTTCGTTGCGATAAAGTCCCACATTTCGGTGGATTCATCAGAACGGGGTCAGTGAAGGACGATTATGGAAAAGAAACTGCGAATCTTGTCGGGGATACAGCCTTCCGGCAAACTGCATTTGGGTAACTATTTCGGGATGATGAAACCGGCCTTGGAGTTGCAGAACCAGGGTGATGCGTACCTGTTTATCGCCAATTACCACGCACTGACGACCGTGAACGATCCGGCCGCCTTGCGGGCCAATACGCGGGATGTGGCACTGGACTTCCTGGCCTGCGGATTGGATCCGCAACGGACGGTTTTCTTCCGGCAGAGTGACGTGCCGGAGGTGACCGAGTTGAGTTGGTTGCTTTCCGTGGTGACGCCAATGGGGTTGCTGGAGCGGTGTCATTCCTACAAGGACAAACTGAGCAAAGGGATTGCGCCCACCCATGCGCTCTTCAGTTACCCGGTGTTGATGGCGGCAGACATCCTGGCGGTACAGTCCACGACGGTGCCGGTGGGGCGTGACCAGAAGCAGCATGTGGAGGTCACGCGGGATATTGCCATCAAGTTCAATCTGCAGTTCGGGGAGGTGTTCCGGGTTCCCGAACCGGTGATCCGTGATGAGGTGGCCGTGGTGCCAGGGGTGGACGGGCTGAAGATGTCGAAGTCGTATAACAACACCATCGAGATTTTCGGGACGGAAAAGGAGACGCGGGCACGGTGCATGAAGATTGTGACCGACAGCAAGCAACTGCTGGATCCCAAGGATCCGGCGACGTGCAATGTGTTCGCCCTGTACCGGTTGTTTGCTGACGAGGCGGACCGGCAGGAGATGGAGCAACGCTACCGGGCGGGCGGGTTCGGGTATGGGGACGCGAAAAAGAAGTTGTTTGAGCGGGTGTGGACCTATTTTGAACCCTTCCGGCGCCGGCGTCAGGAGTTGGAAGGCGATCCCGGGTATGTGGAATCGGTTTTGAGTGACGGGGCGGCGCGGGCGCGGGTGGAAGCACGGAAGACACTAGACGCGGCACGGCAGGCGGTGGGGTTGGGGTGATAGCAGGGATGTGAACAGGACGACAGGGGAACCGCCCACGGAGAGAACAAAGGAACAATGCGATGACAGAGATGGTTATTGAGGATGACTACAAGGTTCAGCTCGAAATTTTCGAGGGGCCGTTGGATCTGCTGCTGTATTTGATCAAGCGGGACGAAGTTGACATCTACAATATTCCGATCGAGCGGGTTACGAAGCAGTACATGGAGTATCTCTCCCTGATGAAACTGCTCGACTTGAACATCGCCGGTGAGTTTATTGTGATGGCGGCGACGCTGATGATGATCAAGAGCCGGATGCTGTTGCCGGTTGATGAGCGCCCGGACCTGGAGGAGGAAGAGGAGGATCCGCGTTGGGAACTGGTGCGCCAACTTGTTGAATACAAGAAGTTCAAGGAGGCGGCGGGCGTGCTGCAGCAACGGGAGTACGTGCAGGAGAATGTGTTTGGTCGCGGGCTGGATCCGGTGGTCGCCGTGGAACCCGAGCAGGGGGTGGGCATCGGAGATGTCAGCATCTTTGATCTGATCACGGCGTTCAACGATGCCCTCAAGCGGGTCAAGGTGCAGGAGTTCGGGGAAATTGTGGATGACCGGTACACGGTGGTGGACAAGATCGAGCACATCCTGGGGACGATCCGAACGAACAAGCGCGTGGAGTTTTCGAGTCTGTTTGCAGACGCGGCGTCGCGGTTTGAGATTGTCTGCACGTTTCTTGCGTTGCTGGAGTTGATCCGGTTGCGTCAGGTGGTGGCGCATCAGGAGGGCGATTTCGGGCGGATCATGATTGGCCAGGAGGGCGAGGGGTAACTGGGGAATGGTTGATGGTTTGTGGGGGCGGGCGGCGGTGATATAAAGAATTGAGAATGACGGCAGAGGAAAGGGAAAGTGACGATATGGAAATGCAGTTGGAACTCAAACAGGTGCTGGGAGCGATCATCTTCGCGGCACGCCAATCGCTGACCGTTGGGGCCCTGCGGAAGATCCTGCAGGAGACGGCGCAGGCCTACGGCGAGGAAGCCAACGTATTCGCGTCGGCCAAGGAGTCCGACATCAAGGCGGCGCTGGCCCGGTTGCAGGCCGATTGCGAGACGAACAAGCCGGGGTTTGACCTGGTGGAGAGTGCTGATGGATACCGGTTCCAGAGCGATCCGGCGGGCGGGTTGTGGGTAAGACATATGCTCGATGTGGGGAAACCCACGCGGCTCTCGAGACCGGCGTTGGAGACGCTGGCGATCATCGCGTACCGGCAGCCGATTTCCCGTTCCGAGATTGAGGGCGTACGTGGTGTCACCGTGGACCATGTACTGCGTATGCTGATGGAGATGCAGTTGATCAAGATTACGGGGCGCAGCGAACTGCCCGGTCGGCCGATGCTTTACGGCACCACCCAATTATTTCTGGATCATTTCGGGTTGAAGGAGATCAAGCAATTGCCGGGAATCGAGGAAATGGCCCGCATGGAAATGCAGAGGCAGAAGGCGGCGCCTGCGGCGGCGCCGGCACCCGTATCGTCCCCGGCGGCCGTGGCGGCGCCGGATCCGGCTGTGGCGACTCCCGAAGTTGCGGAACCTAAAGCAGAGGAGGATCCGTCATGAGTCTGGAAGACCTGAGAAAGGAGATTGACCACATTGACGAGGAGCTCGTCGGTCTGCTCAATGCCCGGACTGGAGTGGCGTTGGAAATCGGCAAGGTGAAGCAGAAGGACGGGCAGGGGATCTATGTTCCGGCCCGGGAGAAGGAAGTGCTCCGGCGGGTGACGGACCTGAACAAGGGTCCGTTGAAACCGGAGTCGATAAAGGCGATCTACCGGGAGGTGATGTCGGCGGCGTTGGCGTTGGAGAAGAGTCTGAAGGTGGCGTACATGGGGCCGCCGGCCACGTTCTCGCACCAGGCGGCGCGGGGCAAGTTCGGCGGGAGTGTGGAGTATCTTTCCTGCGAAACGATCAGCGACGTCTTTGACGCGGTGGAAAAGGGAATGGCGGACTACGGGGTGGTGCCGGTTGAGAACTCGACGGAGGGGGCGGTGACGTTCACGCTGGACCGGATGGCGGAGACGACGCTCAAGATTTGCGCTGAAATCTATCTTCCCGTGTCGCAGTGTCTGCTGGCGCGCGTGCCGCGGGAACGCATCGAAAAACTGTACAGTCATCCGCAGGTGCTGGGGCAGTGCCGGCAATGGCTTCAGCGCGAGATGTCGGGCGTGGATACCATTCCGGTGGCCAGCACGGCGCGGGCGGCGGAACTGGCGGCCAAGGAGCCCAACAGCGGGGCCTTGGCGAGTCGCCTGGCGGCGGAACTGCACGGGTTGCAGATCCTTGATGCGGATGTTCAGGACCTCAGCGGGAACACGACGCGTTTCGCGGTAATTGGGCAGGCTGATGGACGGGCGACGGGTGACGACAAGACGTCGCTTTGCTTCGCGGTGCAACACAAGGCGGGGGCGCTCTATGGCGCGTTGGAGTCCTTCAAGAAGTACGATCTGAACATGACCAAGATTGAGTCGCGTCCCAGCCGGAGCAAGGCGTGGGAGTATCTGTTCTTTGTGGACATTGACGGGCACAGTTCCGACGACAGGGTTACGAAGGCGCTGGCGGACATGTCCGGTCACTGTGTGCTGTTGAAGGTGCTGGGGTCCTATCCAAAAGCCAAAGGGTTGTGAGTTATGTCATCATTCAAGGAACTGGCGTGTCCGTGGGTATCCAGGCTGGGGGTGTATGAACCTGGTCGTCCGATTGAGGAGGTGGCCAGGGAGGTAGGGTTGGCGTCGGCCGATGCCATTATCAAACTCGCCTCGAATGAGAACGCCCTGGGTCCGTCGCCCAAGGCGGTGGCGGCAATGCGGCAACAGGCGCGCCGGATGCACCTGTATCCGGATGGTGGTGCGTTTTACCTGCGGGAGGGGCTGGCGAATCATCTGAATGTTGCGCCGGGGCAGGTGCTGGTTGGTTCCGGAAGCAACGAGTTGATTGAATTCATCGGCCATGTATTCCTCGATGCCGGGGTGAACCTGGTGATGGCGGACCGGGCTTTCGTGGTATACAAGTTGGTGGGGGATCTGTTCCGTGCGGAAACCATTATGGCGCCCATGAAGCAGTACACCCATGATCTGGATGCGATGCTGGCGGCGATAACCCCGCAGACGCGCGTGGTGTTTATCGCCAATCCCAACAATCCCACCGGAACGATGGTGAATGGCGCCGAACTGGACGCCTTTCTGCATCAGGTTCCCGACCATGTGGT
Organism: uncultured Verrucomicrobiota bacterium; assembly: GCA_964535015.1. Lineage (GTDB taxonomy): Bacteria > Verrucomicrobiota > Kiritimatiellia > CAIKKV01 > CAITUY01 > CAZDUS01. Next base: position 57,870 of record CAZHRU010000001.1, read on the forward strand.
AACGGTGATTGATGAGGCGTACATTGAACTGCTTGCTCCTGTGGAACAGCCGGACACCCTGAAGCATGTGCGTGCGGGGCGGAAGGTTGTTTTGCTGCGCACGTTCAGCAAGATGTATGGGTTGGCCGGACTGCGCATTGGGTATGCGATTGCGCCTGAGGCTTGTATTGAGTTGTTGGCCCGAGTCCGCCAGCCATTCAATACGACGTCGATGGGGCAGGCGGCGGCCCTGGCGGCGCTCGAGGATGAGGCGCATGTACAACGGACGCGGAGGTTGGTGAAGGAGGGATTGGCGTATTTTGAGGCGGCGTTCCGCAAGATGGGCCTTGAATACGTGCCCTCCGTGGCGAATTTCATTCTGGTCAAGGTTGGGCGCGGGCGTGAGGTTTTTGAATCCATGCAGAGGAAGGGAGTGATTGTCCGCTGCATGGATCCATACCGGTTGCCGGATCATATCCGGATTACCACGGGAACGCCGCGGGAAAACCGGCGCTGCATCAAGGTGCTGGCCGAGGTGTTAATGGAACGGGACGTGCATTCATGATGACGGTGGCAATCATCGGAATGGGGTTGATGGGCGGGTCGCTCGGGATGGCGCTGCGGCGGAAGGGGTTGGTGCATGTGAAGGGGTATGCCCGGCGGGAGGAAACGCGAAGTGATGCACTGGCCATGGGGGCAGTGGACGAGGTGAGCCGGACACCGGCGGAGGCAGTCAGGGGGGCGGATCTGGTGGTCCTCTGCACGCCGGTCCTGACGATTCCGGCGCTGGTGAACGAATGTCGGAGCGGGTTCGGGCCGGGAACGGTGGTGACCGACGTGGGAAGTACAAAGACCGAGCTGGTGAACCGGGTGATGCCGATTCTGGATGGAAGTGCGGTCCAGTTTGTGGGCAGTCATCCGATGGCGGGGGCTGAAAAGAGCGGGATTGAGGCGGCACGGGCGGACTTGTATGAGGGGGCGACGACGGCGGTGACGACGGCGCCGGGAGTGGCGGCGGCGGCGATTGATGCGGTCCGGGGTTTATGGACCGGTGTGGGAAGTCGAGTGATCCTGATGTCGGCGGAAGAGCATGATGCATTGGTGGCGCGGACCAGTCATCTGCCTCATCTGGTGGCGAGTTTGCTGGTTACGGCGGCGGTCGGGGCGGAGGGAGATGACAAGTTCCGGGCGCTTTGCGGGCCTGGGTTCCGGGATACGACGCGGGTCGCCGGGGGGTCCCCGGACATGTGGCATGACATTGTGAAGACGAACCGGGGTGCGATTCTGGAGGCGTTGCAGAAATACCATGGTGAAATGGGCGAGTTAATAGCCGCCATCGAGCGCGGGGATTTCGAAGCGTTACGCGAGCAATTGGGCCGGGGGCGCCGACTGAGGGATCGCATTTTGCGCGGGAGTGGCGGATGACGAGGTGGCGGGGCGGGCAGGAAGGGAGTTCCGGTTGGTGAAGGCCGTCATCTTTGATATGGATGGGGTGTTGACCGATTCCGAGCCACTGATTTGTGCGGCGGCGATGGCGATGTTCCGGGAGCGGGGCGTGACCGTGACGCCCGCGGATTTCCATCCGTTTGTGGGAACCGGCGAGAACCGGTATCTGGGCGGTGTGGCCGAACAGTACGGCGTGGTGTTGGATATCCAGGAAGCCAAGGCGCGGACCTATGCACTGTATCTGGCGATGGTGCCCGCGCAGTTGGAGTCGTTTCCGGGGGCGGTGGATCTGGTGCTGACGTGTCGGGCCGCCGGGGTGCTTTGCGCCGTTGCCTCAAGTGCCGACCGCATCAAGATCGAAGCCAACTTGAACAAGATCGGATTGCCGCCCTCGACGTGGGATGCCATTGTGACGGCTGAGGATGTGGAGCGGCGCAAACCCTTTCCGGACCTGTTCCTGAAGGCGGCCCTGTGTCTCGGCGTGCAGGCCGGCGAGTGTACGGTGATCGAGGATGCAGTCAACGGGATTGCCGCGGCGAAAGCGGCGGGGATGCGGTGCGTGGCGGTGGCCTCTACGTTTGGCGTCTCCGAGTTGAAGCAGGCGGATCTCGTGCGGAACTCCATTGCCGACGTTACGCTTGACGATCTGGGTGGAGTGCGGAGGGGTTAAGTCGTTCCCAGGTAGCGGCGCAGAATGATTTCCCCGGTGTCCCAACGCTGAAGTCGCTTCAGGTCGGTGGTGAGTTGCTGGGATTGCTCCATCAAAGCGTTTTTATCGGGTTCGTGGGAGGCATCGAGGGACTGTTGCTCCAGATCCCGGCATCGCCGTTGTAATTCGGCGCGCCACAATCCGAGGATCAGGGATTCGACGGCATCCCGGCGGCTGAATTCCGTGCCGATTTTTGACGGGGCGCTCAGTACTCTGGCCGCGAAGGTGGATAGTCCCCGGTTATCATCATCCACCCGACTCAGGACGGTCATAAGGTCCTCCCGTTCCGTGCGGGAAAGGAGGACCGCTTCGATGAAACGCCGGCAGAGGGGGTCTGTGATCATGGTCACGGGCAGATAGGTCTGGACGAGATCCACGAGATCGGGACTGGCGCCGATATGCTCGGTGAGCATCTCCTCATTCCGGGGGGTGGGATTGCCGGATACCACTGCGGGCGTGTCAGCCGTTTGTCCGGCCGCCTGCCGGAGCATGGGGCGCAATTCCGACTGAAGCGCGGCGAGCGAGACATTCAACCGGCGAGCGGCGTTCTGAAGCAGGACGTCCCGTTGAATGGCGTTGGGGGCTTGACTGATGGTGGAAAGGATGGCGCGACTCACGCGCATCAAGCCGGCCTCGGAGCGCATATCCTCACGGGAGACCAGGAGGTTGATTTGGAAATCGAGAGCGGGAACCGCCTGCTGGAGGATACGCTGAAAGGCGGCGGCGCCCTCGCGCAGGATCAGGGAATCGGGATCCTCGCCCTGGGGAAGGGAGGCGATGCGGACGGCGAGGCCGGCCCGCAGGAAGATGTGGTTGGCGCGCAGGGCGGCGTTACGGCCGGCTTCATCGGAATCGAAAACGAGTATGATCCCATCGGCATAGCGGCGCAGGATGCGGGCATGGTCCTCGGTAAACGCTGTGCCCTGGGCGGCGACGGCATTGGTGAAGCCGGCCTGATGGCAGCGGATGACGTCAATCTGACCCTCGCAAACGATGGCCTCCCGTTTATCGGCGATTTCCCGCCGGGCGCGGTCAAGTGCGTAGAGGATGTGACTCTTCCTGAACACAGGCGTTTCCGGACTATTGACGTACTTGGCGATCTTGGCGTCCTTGATGAGGGTTCGTCCGCTGAATCCGATAACGCGGCCCTGCTCGTTCCGGATGGGGAACATGATCCGACCACGGAACCGGTCGTAATAACTTCCCGCGTTGGGGCCGTCATCCCGATGGGCCAGCAGACCGGCCAATTCCAAGGTTGATGGGGAGAAGTTGTTGCGTTTGGCCCACTCGAGCAGCGAATCCCGTTTTTCGGGGGCGTAGCCGATCAGGAACGATTCGGCAATGTCGCCGGTTAACTTCCGTTGTTCAAGGTAGTCCCTGGCATTTTGGGCGTCGGGACTTTTCATCAGCATCTTATGATAGTCGAGGGCGAGTTTCTCGTGGATGGTGAGAAGGAGGTCGCGCTCGCCGGAGGGTTGTGATCCTTTCTCAAATTCGACAGGAACGCCTGCCTTTTCGGCGAGGATCTTGATGGCCATGGGGAAGTCCACCTGTTCGTATAGCATAACGAACTTGAATACATCCCCGCCCGCGCCGCAGCCGAAGCAGTGAAACATCTGCCGCTGGGCGTTCACATGGAACGAAGGCGTCTTCTCCTTGTGAAAGGGGCAGAGCGTCTTGATCGCCCCGCTCTTTCGTGGCAGGGTGATATAGGCGTCAATGATATCCACGATGTCGCAGCGGAAGCGAATATCATCGAGAACGTTCTTGGCGATCATTGCTCCCATCGTTCCCGCCTGCTGGTACGTTCCTCGCGTGCTCTTTGGATCACATTACGCGTGGTGCCAATCTCGTCTTTGATTGATCTGGATATCCGGGATTCGACGCCGATGAGATGGCTGCCGATAAAGGAGTCCCGTCCAACGGCGTCAGGGTGCCGATCCCACGGAATGACATTCAGAAAGACGACGATCAGAACAACGAAGGCCGATGAACTGACGAAGCCGGCCAGGGCGCCCCCCAAACGGTCCACCCATGCGGTAAAAGTTACCCTGACGATGTGGCCGGCAACGGAGTGTATGGCCAGCACGACAAGGAGAGGAACCACGACCACTGAGATCAAGGCGATCAGACGGGCGAGTTCAAAAGGCATCTGGTAGTGTTGGATGAGCCATGCCTTGCAGGGGTCGTATCCGAGGATCGCGCAGGCGGTTATGGAAAGGCCCGCAAGGAAAACGGCAATCTGACCGGTCAACCCCTGTTTCAGGCCCAGGAGTGTCCAAAACAGCACGACGGCGCCGGCTATCATGTCCACGTAGTTGATGTGTTCCATGAGTTCATTCATACGATATGCTCCTTATGAGCATAGTGGATAGCACCCTTCATGCCAAGTGCCGGTCTTTTTTTGCGCCGGTCAGTTGTGGTATTTCAGCCAATCGCGTGCAAGTTGAGCGTACGGGCCTTGGGGGGCCAGTTCGGTATAGGTCTTGAATTCCTGATGGGCCAGATTGGCGGTGGCGGGGTTTTCTGCGAAGATGAGACCAAGGGCATGGTGTGCCTGGGCATAGGAGGGGGACCGGGCGAGAAGGGAACGCAGGAGTTCGATGGCGGCGTCGGCTTGTCCCTGTTCCCGCAGGACAAGGGCCAGCATGTACTGGGCGTCCGCCAAGCCGGGGTCGAGGTCCAGGGCCTGCTGGAAAGCCTGTCGGGCTTCGATCGCCTTCTTCTGCTGGCGGAAGATCAGCCCGAGGTTGTAGTGGGCCGTGGCCATGGCAGGATCGGAGCGAAGGGCGCGACCATAGTCCTCGATGGCGCGATCGAGATTCCCGCCGATATGATTCCGGACACCGCTGTTGTAGGCTTCTGTTGCGGCGGGAGAGTGGCGGGCGGGTGGCGGGCGGGGTGTTGCGGTTGGGGGTTGGGGCTTGGCGGTGGGCGGGGGATTGCTCGTGCGTTCCGTCGGCAAGCGTGTCGCGGTGGTTGGCGGAGGAGGTGCCGACTGAACGGTCCGAAGTTGATTGAGTGCCTGACGCGCATAGTCCTTGCGTTCGCTGTCGCCGGCAACGGCAAGATAGCGTTCAAAGCACTGAGCGGCTTCAGAGGGGTTGTCCAGGTGATCCCGGAGGATGAGGGCCAGATCGAACAGGGCGGGGGAGTAATTGGGTGCAAATCCCAGAACCTGCTGGAGACGGGTTCTGGCGGCTTGAGGTCCGGAGAGTTTCAATTCAGCGATGGCAAGGGCGGTCTGTAAACGGGGGGAGCGGGCGTCGCGATGCTCTGCCTCCAAAAGCAATTCGAGCGTCATGCGTGAGCGTCCGTCGTTGGCCGCGATGGCGGCCATAAACTCAAGCGGGCGCGGGTCCTCTGGCGCCAGATCGGCGGCGCGGCGGAATCCGGCAAGGGCCGCGTCGGCCTGGCCGAGTTTCATGCGGGCGATGGCCAGGTTCGCGTGGATGGAAGGGTTATCCGGTGAAGTTTCCGCCAGTTCCGACAACAGCGACTCGGCCACGGCGGGGTTGTTCCGTTCAATGGCCTGCAGGGCGCGGTCAACCGGATCGCGGCGGCACCCGAACGGGATCAAGAGGCCTATGCCCAGTACAGGAACGAAAATCGTGTAGAAATGATGTCTCATGGCTAAGGGGTCCAATTGAGCTTTGAAGTATACCATCGTGGCGGCGGTTGGCAATCGGGATTGGGCTTGAAAGGCAGGGGAGGCTGTCGTAATGTTTCGCGCCTCAGAGGACGGGAGCAGCGGATGAACAGGATTCTCGAAAAGAAACAATTGTCTGATGATGTCTTCCTGATGCGGGTGGAAGCGCCGTTGATTGCGCGGGAACGGTTGCCAGGTCAGTTTGTGATCGTGCAGATCGACAACGACTATGGCGAGCGGATTCCCCTGACGATTGCGGATGCCGACATGGCGGCGGGGTCTGTCACCTTGATTTTTCAAGCGGTGGGGAAGACGACGCGGAAACTGGCCGAAAAGCAGCCTGGGGACGGGATTGAGAGTGTCGTCGGGCCACTGGGCCGCCCGACGCACATCGAGAAGTTCGGTACGGTGGTCTGCGTGGGGGGCGGCATTGGCGTCGCCCCGCTGCATCCGATCGCCAAAGGGATGAAGGCGGCGGGGAACCGGCTGGTCATCATTGTCGGGGCGCGGACGAGGAACCTGATTATTCTGGAAGAGGAGATGCGCGGGTTGGCCGATGAATTCATTGTTTACACCGATGACGGTTCCTATGGCCCGAAGGGATTGGTCACCGATCCGTTGAAGGAGGTGTGCGGGCGCACGCCGAAGCCCGACCTCGCGGTGGCCATTGGACCGCCGATCATGATGAAGTTTTGCGCGGAGGCGACGCGTCCATTCGGCGTACCCACTGTGGTTTCGCTGAACACCATTATGATTGATGGTACCGGGATGTGTGGCGGGTGCCGGGTGACCGTGGGCGGGAAGACCAAGTTTGTCTGTGTAGATGGTCCGGAGTTTGACGGACATCTTGTTGATTTTGACAACATGATGCAACGATTGCGTGCCTACAAACCGATAGAGGAGAAGGCACACGCGCGCTGCAAGATGGAAATTGAAGCGAAGCAAAAGGAGCGGAAGGGGTCATGAGTCACAGCGCACCCGAACTACTGGCGAAGGAGGCCCGCGAACAGTTGGCGGCGGTCTTGAATCGTCCTGCAGCGTTGACCCCGAAGGATCGTCTGGCCGTGCCGATGCAGGATATGCCTTCACAGGACCCGCTGATCCGACGCACCAACATGTCCGAAGTATCGTTAGGTTATACGGCGGAGCAGGCGCGTCTGGAGTCGATGCGTTGCCTGCAGTGCCGAAACGCGCCCTGTGTCGAAGGGTGTCCGGTCCGGATTGACATTCCGGGGTTTCTCAAGGCGGCGGCCGAGGGCGATTTCCAGAAATCAATCCAGGTGATCAAGGCTAGCAGTCTGCTGCCTGCCGTGTGCGGGCGAGTTTGCCCGCAAGAGACGCAATGCCAGGAGAATTGCACCACAGGAAAGGCCCTGAAAGGCAAAGAGAAGGCAGTGTCAATCGGTCGAGTGGAGCGGTTTGTGGCGGACTTGGAGCGGGAATCGGGCAGGACAGAAGCGCCAACGGTGAAGCCGGAGACTGGGCGCAAGGTGGCCGTGATCGGCACGGGGCCGGCGAGTATTACGGTGGCGGCTGATGTACGTCGCGAGGGACATACGGTGGTGATGTTCGAGGCCTTTCATAAGCCGGGCGGTGTCATGGTGTATGGGATCCCGGAATTCCGGCTGCCCAAGCACATTGTGCAGAAGGAAGTGGACGCCTTGTTGGCCATGGGCGTGCAACTTCACACCAACTTTGTGGTGGGGCGCACCCGTAAAATCAAGGATCTTCTGGGTGCGGACGGATTTGACGCGGTGTTTATCGGAACGGGTGCCGGCCTTCCGAAATTCATGGGGATAGAGGGAGAGAATCTGGTGGGGGTATTCTCGGCCAACGAATATCTGACGCGCTCCAACCTGATGCGCGCCTACGATCGTGAACGGGCGGACACGCCGATTTATCCCTCGCGCAAGGTAGCAGTGCTAGGCGGCGGGAATGTGGCGATGGATGCGGCGCGAACGGCGGTACGTCTGGGGGCGGAGGAGGTTCGCATTGTGTACCGGCGCACCGAAGTGGAAATGCCCGCGCGGGTCGAGGAGGTCGAACACGCGAAGGAGGAGGGGGTGATCTTCCATCTGTTGCAGAATGCCAAGCGGATTCTGGGCGACGAGAAAGGGTGCGTGACAGGGTTGGAGTGTCTGCGTTACGACCTTGGAGAGCCGGATGTGTCGGGGCGTCGTCGTCCGATTGAGGTTGCGGGTAGTGAGTTCATTATGGATGTGGATACGGTGATTGTCGCCATCGGCAACGATTCCAATCCGCTGATTCCGGCGACCACGGACGGGCTGAACGTCAGCAAGTGGGGCAACATCGTCGTGGACGGCACCGGCAAGACCTCGCTGGACCGTGTCTATGCGGGAGGCGATATCGTGCTGGGAGCGGCGACGGTTATTCTGGCCATGGGTGAGGGGCGCCGTGCGGCCGCCTCCATTAACGCGCTCTTGAAGGGATAGTCGGCCATTGATTGTTGGTCCTGGAGCGGTTCCGCAGGGCGGATCTCATTGACGATAGGCAGAGGGCTCGATACCCAGATTCTTGATGTGGTAGTTTATGATGCGCTGGGTTGTCTGCAGATGGCGGGCGGCGGCGGCGGCAATGCCACGATGGCGTTTCAGGGCATCCACGATGATTTCGCGTTCGAAGGATTCCACCATGGTTTGCAGAGAGGCGCCAGCCTCCGGCAACAGGGAGGTATTGGTGGCCTCACTGGTCTGCAGCGAGGGGGGCATTGCGTAGCCGTGAACCACCTCGTCCGTTGACGTCAGGACGGCCCGCTCCACGCAGTTTTCCAGTTCACGCACGTTCCCTGGCCAGTGGTAGGCCATCATCATATTGATGGCGGTGGTTGAGATACGTTTGACCTTCTTGCTGTAGGCCGCGTTATACTTTTGCAGGAAGAAGTCGGCCAGCAGGAGGATATCCGATCGCCGTTCCCTCAATGGAGGGAGCAGAATGGGAAAGACATTCAAGCGGTAGTACAGGTCCTCGCGGAAACGACCCGACCGAATGGCCTCTTCCAGATTACGGCTGGTGGCGGCAATAACCCGAACGTTAACCGACAGGGTTTTGTCGCCGCCGACGCGTTCAAAGGACCGTTCCTGAAGAACACGCAAGAGACGGACCTGCACGGCGGGCGTGATATCACCGATTTCATCGAGGAAGATAGACCCGCCGCTGGCAAGTTCGAATCGGCCGCGTCGCTGTTGGGCGGCCCCGGTAAATGCGCCCTTTTCATGGCCAAAGAGTTCGCTTTCGATGAGGTTCTCGGGCAGGGCGGCGCAGTTGATGCTGATGAAGGGGTTGTTGCGGCGTGAACTGCCGAAGTGGATGGCCCGCGCGACAAGTTCCTTGCCGGTTCCGGATTCTCCCCGGATGAGGACGGTGGCGGTGCTGTCGGCGACCTGGGCGATCTGGTCATAGACGGCACGCATTTCCTTGGAATTGCCGACCAGATTGTGCGGCTGATAGCGGTCGCCCAACTGGCGGCGGAGCCGTTCATTTTCGGCTTTCAGGCTTTCCTGCTCATGAATTTGTTCGCGGATGCTGGCGACGGCTTCCGCAAGGAGATTCGCCACGATCACCAGGAAGTCCAGGTCCTTGGCGAGGGCGGAATCCGGGGCGGCCGGACGATTGATGCTGATGGTTCCAATGACCTGCCGGTGATGCAGGATGGGGACGCAGATGAAGGCGGTACAGACGTCCTTGCGTGCCCGTGTGCGATTCAGGAAGCGGGGGTCATTCCGAATATCGGGCACGATTTCCGGCTTTCCGCGTTTTGCGACCGAGCCGGTGATGCCTTCACCAAGTCGGTATTGGCCGCGATTGCGCTCCTCGGGCGTCAGTCCCCGTGAAGCCTCAATGACAAACACTTCCGTATCGGGCCGCCGAAGGGTAAGGGTCCCGTAGGACATGCCCATTTCCTTTTCCAGGATGTCGAAAACATCCTGGAGGAGTGATGAGATTTCACGGCGGTGTGCCATCGCCTGCGAAATGTGATAGAGGACTCTGAGTTCTACCGATTCACGCTTGTCCATAGACCGTATGTTTCTGTTGGTTCAAAGAGACAATGGGAAGGGGGTAGTGCGTGCGTGAAAGCACCCGCTGAATTTCGCCGTCGATGGAAGGGCGATCGAGATCGGACGACTCCGGCTCTGGAAGGGGGAGGATCTCTGTGATTTGGTCGAGGAAAACACTGGGTTTGTAAGGCCGCAACACATGCCCTTTGACATTGAGCGAAGGAGGAGTCGCTCCGCCGGGGTGTCCGGAAGCCGCAATCACTTGCACGTGGCCAAACTCGGGCAATGACGCCAGGCGTTTCGAGAAATCCATCAGGGCGGCCTCCTGAACATCACAATCCAGGATTATGCAATTCGGCGGTAGTTCCCGGAAACGGGTGAGGGCATCCTGAAAGCCATGAGCCAAGGCGACACTACAGCCAGTCTGCTGAAACAGCACGGTGCCGGCAATAAGGAGTTGGGGGATGCTTTGATCCACGATCATGACGTTGAAGGTGTTTGAACCCCGGGATTGCCCCCGCAGGGAAATGCCCCGGCGCAGGCGCGTCAGGAAAGAGGTCGTTGCTATGGGTTTGAGCGCGTAATCGCTCACGCCAAGTTCGAGAGTGCGTGTAACGGAGTCCTCGCTGGAGGCCAGGATCAAGATGTGAAACCGGCTGAGTTTCTGGCATGCCCTGACGTCTTTGACAAGACGCACAGCCCCGTCATCTGGCAGGCTGTCATCGACGACAAGCATGTTAAAGGGAGACTGGATCAATCGCTCCACGGCGCCTTCCACGCTGGGCAGTGCTACGACTTCGATCCGGTCTTTTCCGATCATCTGAGTGATGGCGCGTTCGAGGGCCGCATCGCCCACGCAGATGGCGATCCGCCCGGAGTGATGGAAGGAAGGAACACCATCGGAAACGATAGAGAGCGCAGAGGGTTTGCCGGCGGTATTAAAGGTTGCCTGAAAGAGGTACCCTTCGACTTTGGAGGCAACATCGGCGAACGCGTCACTGGGGTGCAGCATGGCGAAGCCTGCGCAGGCCTTCAGGGGCAGGGCCTTGCCTGAGGTCTGGGTTATCTGAAGACGGTTGATCTGCTGGAGGACTTTTTCCAGAGCGCTGGTGACGCCGAAGTGATCTTCGCCGGGCAGGTTGACCGCGAACTCGGAAAGCCCCCAACGCGCGACAACATCGGTTGTGCGGAAAGACGACGAGAGGAGGGATCCAACATGACGGATAAGATCGTCCAAGGTCTCCTGGCTGGAGTTCTGTTTGACAAGATTGAAATTGGTCAGTCCAATCAGGGCGAACGAGAGCGGTTCGGCATTCCGTGCTGCGGAGACCTGAAGAGACGCGCAGGCTTCGATAAAGGCGGCCCGGTTCAACAATCCGCTCAAGGGGTCACGGCGGGACGGGCGGCCCAGTTCAAAACGCCGTTTCAGGCGGGTGGCGATGAAATCGGCCACCTCGTTGGCGTCGACGGGTTTGTTGAAATAGGCATCCGCATCATGAACCAGGGAGGGGGTGGCGTTTGGGGTGGCGCCTTGAGGAAGAATCGCAATGATGGGCATGGCGGCGGTAGACGGGTCGGATCGCAGTTCGTGAATCAGAACCAGGCCTTCTTCACCGGCAAGAACAGAATCCACAATGAGGAGGGAGGGGGAGTTGTGCTGTAATTGCTGGCGCACGGTAGCGGTGGATTCGCTCATGAAGACGCGGTGGCCGTCTGCTTGGAAGACGTTGTTGAGTGACTCGCGCAGGACGGGATCGCAGGACACGAGCAGTATCGTCAGGCGGCGGGGTTCCTGTTGGGCAAGTTCGACCCGCATGCGTGTAATGAGGGTCCGCACGCGGGCGGCCAGGTTATCGGGGCTTGCGTTCTCGACCTCGTTTGCGCAGGTGGCGAGTTGCTGGAGATTGTTTTGTTTGCACGAGGCGCCCAGTGTTGCGGCCATCCGGCGGATGATTAACGCGGATTCCGGGGAGGAGTCCAGTGCCTGGAGGGCCGTCCTGAAGGCGTCAATTCTGTGGCCATAATTGATTGTCGACTGTTTCCCATGGTCCATAGAATAAGAGTCTCCTCTCGTCGTCAAAAGCGGTCGGCAGACTACGCTGTTACCGTGATACGCAAGCGCAGGGATAATTGCACAGGAACCGGACGGTAATCAACACTAGTTATCATGTTGTCGCTGAAAGCATACACGTATTACACTGGGCAGGCAACGGGCAGCAGACACGAGGGAGGCGGCGATGGTTGAGAGACGGACGGCGAGCGGAAAACCTTTGACGGACAAAGCGGTTGGGCGAGGATTGCGCCTGAATATCATCGCGGGCAGTTTGGGAACGATGTGGGGGGTCATTGTCGGCGGGATGCCTCTGACCATGTTCATGAACGCGATTGGGGCCAGCGGTGTGGCGATTGGGATGACGGTTGCCGTTCAGCAACTCAGCATGGCGCTGCAGATTCCAGCGGCGATGCTGGCCGAACGACTGGTGAGACGGAAGGTCTTTTGGGGAGTATACGCCCTGGGACATCGGGTCCTCTGGTTCGTGCCTGCGACGCTTCCTTTCCTGTTTGAAAGCGGCGACCGGCATTTGGTTGTGGCGGTGGTAGTAGCCGTGGCGGGCAGTTCCATCCTGGCGCAACTGAGTGCCCCGGCATGGTGGAGTTGGATGGCTGATTTGGTGCCCGTGGAACGGCGGGCCAGTTTCTGGGCCACGCGACACAGTTTTGTATCGGCGGCGAGCCTGGTGGCTTTGGTGATGTCGGGATACGTACTGGAGGTCTTTCCTGATCCGCATGCGCCGGGTGGGTCCTTCCTTGGTTTTGCCATTGTTTTCAGCTTCGCCGCCGTGGTTGGGGTCGCCGACATTCTCATTCACCTAGGGGTTCCTGAACCGAAGACGGAGGGGAAGGGGGATGCAAGCGGCCTGGTGTCACGTGTTCTGGAACCGTTCAAAAACCGAGATTTCCTGTGGCTGACGGTGGCAATGGGGATCTGGTCGTTTTCCGTCGGACTGGTGGGACAGTTTGGCCTGGTTTATCTCAGGGAAGTGTACCATATCGGATATGCCGCCATGGCCGGTATGATGATTGCGGGGACTATCGGCGGGTCCGTGGCTGGGATTCTCTGGGGGTACGTCATTGATCGGGTTGGGGCGCGGAACTTTGGTGCCATCATGATGATGGTGGCCCCGTTGATGGGGGCGGTTTGGTTCTTTCTCCGGGATGGCGTGGTGGCCATTCCTGTGCCTTTCCTTCATAATCCTGTTGTGTATCAGCCGTTGCTGTTACTGGTGGTGGTCAGTTTCTTCAGCGGGTTGTTTTACTCCGGGGTTGGGTTGTCGCAAGTGAGTCTGCTGGCGGCATTATCCTCTGCCAAGGGGCGTACGATGGCGATGGCGGTACACTGGTCCGCCGTTGGTCTTCTGGCCGCCACAGGCCCGCTCGTGGGGGGGCGGGTGATGGACTGGGTGCATGCTCATCCGTTCCAGTGGATCATGCCGACGGGGCCGAAGTTTGATTTCTTCCATTTACTGATTCTGATGCAAGTGGCCGTGGTTTGGTTGCTGACCGTACGGGTGATGTTGCTGGTTCGGCAACGGGAAGGGGAGATGTCTTTTCGGACGGCGGTGGCCAGTTTTCAGTTCTCGAACCCGTTACGGGTGCTTACGGGGATTTTCAATATTTACTCGATGCTGTCCTCCACGTCACGTGGCGGAAGGCTCGATGCGGTGAGGCGGCTTGGCGAGGACCGGATGCGGATAGCGGTGAAGGATCTGATTCATCAGTTGGATGATCCCTCGACGGAAGTACGCGAGGAGGCGGCGATTGCCCTTGGGCGTATTGGCAGCCCGGATGCCGTCGAAGCGTTGCTGTCCAAGTTCGACGATCCGCATGCGGATCTTGGGCCCCAAATTGCCAGGGCGTTGCGACAGGCCCATAGTCCGGAAGCGGTGGAGTCGTTGATTCGGCGGTTGGGCGACGCTGACCGGGAGACCGTGACCGAGAGTGTCCGCGCCTTGGGTGAAATCGGTGATGCACGTGCGAAGGGACCCTTGCTCACGGTCCTGAAGCAGAGTGGCGACGCCAAATTGGTTTCGGTTTCCAGTGAGGCGCTGGCGCGACTGGGGGAAATGGCGGCGATCTACGAGATTTTCCCGCGAATGAATGCCAGCAACAACCCGGTGTTGAAGCGATCTCTGGCCATGGCGGCCGCCGACCTGCTTGGGGAGCCGGGTGACTTCTACCGGATACTGGTCAAGGAGCAGAGAAGCAAAGGGGGTGGCGTCGAGTACCTGCTTTCGGAAATCCAAGGGGTGATTGAAGGGGCCGAAGGCAAGATCCTGCCCAGCCAGACAGCGATGTTGCGGGGGTGCCTGGAATGCCTGCACGAGGCCCAGTTGGCCGGCAAACCGGCGCTGGAGGCTGACATCATTTTTGATCTGGCCTTGCGGCTTGTGGCGGTCAGTTATGGTCTTCAATTCGGCGTTGATTCGCCTGCGCTTGTTGAGACCATTATCTGGCACGATCCCAGATTCGGGGTGGGTGTGTGGTACCTGGAGTTACTCCGTGAGGCCCGGGAGCAACAAGGCAGGACGCCGGACGGGACCGAAATCCTTCTGGGCCTTTACGTGCTGTCCCGGTGGCGACCGGGCGAGAAGCCGACTGGAGAGGGTGACGCCTGAAACAGGGGGCGGACTCTATTGTGGGTACCGGCGTAAAAAATCCGCTTCTGGGAATCCCGGCATAATGCTAAAATGTGGACCTTCAACACAATAGGAAGGAATAACAACATGGCAGTATTGGTGACGAAAGAGGCTCCTGATTTTACGGCGCAGGCAGTGTTGCCGGATAATTCCATTGGAGAGGTCAAGTTGTCGTCCTACCGGGGCAAGTATGTCGTGCTCCTGTTCTATCCGTTAGACTTCACCTTTGTGTGTCCGTCGGAGATCATCGCGTTTGACAAGGCAGTGAAGCGGTTCAAGGAAAAGAACGCCGTGGTGCTTGGCATTTCGGTTGATTCCCAGTTTACGCATTATCATTGGCGCCTGACTCCGCGGAACAAAGGCGGCATCGGGGAGATTCAGTTCCCGTTGGTGGCGGATCTGGACAAGTCAATTGCCCGCGCCTACGATGTTCTGATGAATGAGGCTGTGGCGTTGCGCGGGTTGTTTTTGATCGACACCCACGGTGTGGTGCGGCACCAGTTGGTTAACGACCTTCCCATCGGGCGCAGCGTGGACGAGATTCTGCGGACGCTGGATGCCCTGCAGTACACGGAAGAGCACGGTGAAGTGTGCCCCGCGAACTGGAGAGAAGGCGATGAGGCCATGAAGCCTACCGCCGAGGGTGTCGCCAGTTACCTGAGTAAGCATGCCAAGTGACGCATGGATGAGTTGATCCCACGGAACCGTATAGGCGTGCTGGGCGGGACCTTCAATCCGGTGCACGAGGGTCATTTGATTCTGGCCCAGGACGCCTTTGAGCACTTTGAGTTAAGCAAGGTGCTTTTCATGCCCTGCGCCTATCCGCCTCATAAGACTGATCGTGACCTGCTTTCGGCAGAGCACCGGGTGGCGATGCTGGAATCGGCCATCGAGGGGGATTTGCGGTTTCAGGTGTCGCGGGAAGAAATAGACCGCGATGGGGTTTCATACACGATTGAGACGGCGCGCAGGCTCAGGACGCAATATCCGGAATCTGAAATCGTTTTCATCATCGGGTCGGATTCCCTGCTGGAACTGCACCTTTGGAAAGATATTGGTGAACTGCTTGAGTTGTGCCACTTTGCAACTCTGACAAGGCCGGGGGCGGATTATGAGGGGGTGATGAAGGCTGATTTGCGGCTTCCCGGGGAATGGGGCAACCGGTTGAAGCGTTTTGTGAGGGTAGGGCACACGGTGAACATTTCGTCGTCGGATATCCGGTACCGGGTCGCTGAGGGAATGTCGATACGTTACCTTGTGCATCCGGCGGTGGAAATGTACATTACCGAGCATTCGCTTTATAGGAGATGATACCAATGGAGAGTATTGATATGGCGCGCGCAGCGCGAGAGGCGCTTTTGTCCAAGAAAGGGACATCGGTTGTCATTCTGGATGTGCGGAAGATATCGCCGGTGACAGACTACTATGTGATTGCGTCCGGGGTTACAGCGCCGCAGCTCAAAGCAATGTCCAGTGCGGTACATCGTCATTTGAAGGAGTCCGGTATTCGATTTTTCAGGCAGTCAGGAATGCCTGACGACGGGTGGGTGGTGTTGGATTTCGTGGACGTGGTCATCCACATGTTTTTGCAGGAGATCCGGGACTACTACGCCATCGAAGAGTTGTGGGCTGATGCGCCCCAGGTAAGTTAGATGGTTTCCCGAGTCCTCGGGAAAGGCGGTGGAGATGTGAAGATGACGCCTCGGGAACGTTTTATTGGTGCGCTGGAGCGCCGGCCGTTAACCGGACGGGTTCCGCATTTCGAACTGGTGTTCTTTCTGACGATGGAGGCGTTTGGGAAGGTCCACCCCTCCCAGCGACATTATCAGCAGTGGCAGCAGATGGAGGAAAAGGAACGCCGTTTGCATTTGGATGAGATGGCGGAGGTCTATCTGGCCACGGCCGAACGCTTTGAACACAGCGCCATTTTTCTGCATCCGAGTCCCGGAGGCTTGGAATGGACCTGCCGGTTGATTGATCTTGTCCGGGAGAAGAGCGGTGACCGGTATTTCCTGATGTTGCACGGCGATGCCACCCATGACATTCCCGGTGGAGACAGGATGCTGGAGTTCTCCTACCGGCTGGCCGACGAACCGGAGAAGGTTAAGCGTGAGGCTGCGGAACGAGTGACGTGGGCGTTAAACCGGGGAGCCGAGTTGAAGGCGCATGGTGGTTTGGATGGATTCGCCTTGTGTTCGGACTACTGCCTGAACACCGGCCCCTTTCTGAGTCCTGACCAGTTCGGTGAGTTCGTAACCCCGTATCTGGCGACGTTGATCCAAGGGTATCGGGACATGGGGTTCTATACGATCAAGCACACGGATGGGAACATTATGCCGATCATTGACCAGTTGGTGGATGCGAAACCGCATGCGCTGCACTCCCTTGATCCCCAGGCGGGTGTCGACATCGCGGAGGTCAAGCGCCGGTACGGCAAACAGGTATGCCTGATTGGCAATGTGGATTGCGGCAAGATGGATACAGGAACGGATGAGGATGTGGTGGAGTCGGTCACCTATGCCCTTACGCAGGGCATGCCCGGTGGCGGTTACATCTTTTCCACCAGCAATTGCATCTACACCGGCATGCGGTTGGCCCGTTATGAACTTATGCTGGACGTCTGGCGAAAACTGGGAAATTACCCCTGATGGATAAGTGTCTCAGGTAAGGCCGGTGTTTCTTCCGATTCCTCCGGCATGTCCAACAGGCCCTGCGTGACCAGGATTTGTTGTGCAAGATCGTCGATATTCAACGGCGAGAGATGGTGATCTCCCCACTGTTCGAACCAGACTTCGGGGTCGGTGATGGCGAATAGGATGTCGGAGATTTCGGCGAGGCGGGCGGAGGACGGCGGGAGGCTGGGTGGATGCCGGGGGATGGTTTGGCTCAGTGTGATCCAAAGCCCCACGCCAATCACGAGACTTGCGGCCACGGCCACAAGGAGGCGGGGCAGGCGCTGGAAGGCAGCGCCCGGTTGAAGTGGGCGGTGTGCCGCAGCGGCCATGATGGTGGCGACGGTGGTGTCCGGAGCGTCGACCGGATGGTCTGAAAAGGCGCGGTGGAAGGCAGCGAGGTCCCGTGCGAACGCACGACAGTTCGCGCAGTGTTCCAGATGCCGTTGCCGTTCGGCGGACTGGCTGCTGGAAATCTCGGCTGTCGTTTCCAGCAGGATGTATCGTTCGGTGGTTTTGCAGTTCATGCTTCTTCTCCCTCCAAGTCCACATCGGACAATTGTCTTCTCAGGTTGGTGATGGCGTAGTGCATTCTCGCCAGCGCGGTGTTAATCGAGACCTTCTGGATGCCGGCGATTTCCTTGAAGGACAATCCCGCCTCCATCCGCATGAGGAACACTTCCTTCTGTTCGGTGGCGATGCCCGCCAGGGCTCTTTGTATCCGGGCGGCGGTTTCACGTCCGATGGCAATCGCCGACGGGCCAGGGGATTGATCCTGCAATGTGTCGAGCAAGGTTGTTTCATTGTCACGGTCAATGGCGCCATCCAAGGGTATTAGCGGTTTTCGACTGCGTATACGGTCAATGACCAGATTATGGGCGATCCTGAAGATCCAACCGCGGAAACGCCCGGTGCTATAGGTTGTAGCGTTCTTAATGACCTTCATCCATGCGTCCTGAAATATCTCATCGGCATCGTGCGGGGAACGGACCATTCGCAGGATGTAGCCATACAACATGCTGCGGTGTCGCTTGATCAAAGCTTCCAGTGCCGCCAAATCACCCGCTAGATACGACGTCAGAAGTTCTTCGTCGCTTTGATCCATTCCGGTTGCCTTTTGATTAATCACTGCCTCTTCTTATCCTAAACGGACGAGGAGGGGCGAATATTTTGTAAATTTCGGGGAAATTACAAGTTGACTTGCAAAAGAAGGCGGCTATTATGACCGCGTTTTTGCCTGAATCAGGGTAATTGTTAGCAAGGAAGACAACATATGCCGAATATCAAAAGTGCAGCCAAACGCGCGGGTCAAGCGGAAGTGCGTCGCCTGCGGAATCGTAGCACCAAGAGCGCCGTTGCAACGGCGAAGCGTATTTTTATTGCCGCCGTGGAGTCCAAAGACAAGAAGGTGGCGATGGATAAATTCAGGGCGCTGTGTTCAATCCTGGACAAGTCGGTCAAGCGTGGGATCATCAAGAAGAACACGGCCGATCGCGGCAAGTCACGTTCTTCGGCGATGATTGCCAAGATGGGCTGACGATTTTGGAACGGATAAGGCCGTGCCGGTGGGAAACCCTTGGCACGGCATTTTTATTGGAAGCAACAGGCGGGATCCGCCGTCATGCTTACCAGTATTCCACGATGGTTCGGACAATGCGGTGGGCCAAGTCCGTGGCGGCATCGGGGAGCGCTTCCCGGCGGGCGCTGGGCAGATCCGAGAGCGCCTCGAAGTCCTTGTAGCCTTCCACCTTGGTCGAATGCGCCAGCACTTCCCGGCCGGGGAGTCGGCGCCAAGTGACTTCAGCTTCCAGGGTCAGTCTGAACTCGCGGGCGGTGGTGGCTTTGTCGGAGCGGTAACGCAGCGGGGTCAGTTTGTATTTCCTGAGGGTGACTTCCACCACCGTGTCCGCAGCGGTGCGATCGGCCACTTTGAGTGAACCATCCTTCTGGAACTCCTGAAGCGTGGCGCTGGTTGTCAGCGTTTCCAGTCCCGGTTCGCCAGTCTGATTGACAAAGACCGGCACTGCGATAGACCGGATATTCGGAGGCAGATTACTGCCGAGTTTGTAGCCAATGCAACCACTCCCCAGGGCGACAAACGCGATGGCAACACCGAGGAAGGTACGCGTGAGAATCGTTCTTTTCATCGGATGGTCTTCCTTAACTGTTCGATGCGTTGTTGAGCGGTGACCGCCAGATCGGAGGCCGGAAAGTTCTTAAGGAAGTCCTCGTAGGCGAGGAGCGCGGATTCGGGGTGCCTGGAGTTCCGGTCGTAAAAGCGCGCCCGTTCGAAGGCCATCGTCGCACGACGGGTGTTCAGGGTTCGGAGATAGGTCTCGGCCTGTCCCACATCCGGACTGGCGGGGTATGATCGGATGAAATCAACCAAGGCGGCCCGTGCGGCGTTCAGGGCATTCTCATCGTTCATGCGCTGATCGGACAGTTGGAAGAGGCAGTAGGCTTCACGGAAGGAGGCGTGCCCCGTCCAAGGACTGGCCGGATGCCGATTTTGCAGGAGTTCGTAAGCCGTGACGGCTTCTTCAAGATTGTCGTTCATTTCGTGGATTTTTCCGATATTGAACTGGGCGAGAGGGGCCTTTTCCCATGACGGGGCGTTGCGGATGAGTTTCTCAAACAACGGCAAGGCGCGCTCGGGGGATTGGAACCCCGGGAGCATCAGGAATTGGCCCGTCCTGGCGTGCATGAGATAGGTGGCGATCTGGAACTGGAACTCCAGTACTTCGGGGTAATTGAATTGGCTAGGGTAGTTGTCGATCAGGTACTGGTACTCATCAAAGGCTTCTTCATACCGCCCCCGTTTCTGCTGGATCTTGGCAAGGGCCAATTGGGCAGGGGCGGCTTTGCGTGAATCCGGCCACGCGTACACAAGGGCCTGATAGGCATTGGCGGCTTTGCGCAGATAACCGGTTTGATACAGGGCGTAGGCGAATTTCTCCTGCTTGCTGTCGGTTTCCTTATTTGGATAACGATACCAATGGACGCCGCGCTTGATCCTGGGTGTGTCACGGTCGAGGGACTGGGAGGTGGGTTGCTGGGATGACCAGGTGTCGGAGCCGGCAGCCTGCGAAATCCGGCCCAAACTGATCACCAGCGCCAGGATGACATAGACAAGTAGTCGCATAATGGGCGGTACTGTAGGGGGGGGATGGCGATGTGGTCAAGCACTTTGGAAGATTGACAGTGTTTTGTTGTTTGTGATACCCATTCACCGATCGGTTGGCAAGGGGATCAACCTGGTGCACCGGTTCTCAACAGGTTCCTGTGAGCGTTTCCCCCTGCCGTTAGGAAAGAGGAGTGTGTATGCCGGAAGAAGCGAAAGATGATGTGATTCGGGTGGATGGTGCCGTGGTTAAGGTGCTGCCCGCGACGATGTATCGCGTAAAACTTGAAAACGGACACGAAATTCTGGCTCACATTTCGGGCAAGATGCGTAAACATTTCATCCGAATAACCGCCGGCGACAAGGTATCGGTGGAGATTTCGCCTTACGATCTTACCAAGGGTCGCATTACCTACCGCCACAAAACCTGAGTTTAGTCAAGCCGGAGGCGGTTCATCCATGCCTTGAAATCGCGGGGGAGCGGGGCCTCGGCTTTCACCAGTTGGTTATCCAAGGGCGACGTGAACCTGATGCTGTAGGCGTGCAGCATCTGGCGTTCGACACCGCGCAAGCCCGGCGCCAGCAAGGCGGTGATCCCATACTGCTTGTCGCCCAGTACCGGATGGCCAATTTGATCGAGGTGTCTGCGTATCTGATGGGTACGGCCCGTATCGATCCGGAGCGAAAGATGGCTGGCGGAACGATTCCTGTCCAGAACCCGCAGATGAGTAACGGCCGATTCCCCGTCAATAGGCGAATCAATACAGCGTTCGGTCACCTCCATGGATCCCGCAACGAGGGCGTGGTAGATCTTGACCACGCGCCGGTCGCGGAAGCAGGAGAGAACGGCGTCAAAAGCGGTTTGGTTGCGAGCCATAAGGAGGCAACCGGTCGTATCCCGATCAAGGCGGTGGGCGGCCTGGATCAGCGGTTCATTCCGGAAGTCGCGTAGTTCCTGCTCTGCGCTGGCGGGGCCATTGGCAAGGCAGTCAGCCTGCTTGTTGAGAATCAGGAAGTCGGGGGTTTCGAGCAGGATTTCCGGGGTTTGCGGGCGGCGTGCCGGAGGGGGGATCCCCGCAATCTCAACGATATCACCCCGCTTAAGGAGGTGCCGGGCCATCCAGATGCGGGTACTGTTCACGAAGACAGTCCGAGCGTCGATCAGGGATTTGGCCCGGTTTCTGGAGAGTGACAACCAGGAGGCGACAAAGTCCTGAAGAGTCAGGTTGTCCTTGGTAACTCGGGCGCTGGTTGGTGGAGGAGACATCGGCACACTATACGGGGTGCGGGCGCTGGGCGCCAGCGAATTGAAAAGCGACCCCGCCGCCCCCGAGACTCACCTAGGGATTCTCTGTCCGGGAAGGAATGGGGGGATGGGGCAGTCCAGGGTGTCTGCGATCGCCCGGAGCAGCTCACCTTCTTCGGTGGTGATCACGCCATCGGCGGTGGCCGTATCTACTGCGGCGGCGATGATTTGCTCCTTCAGGTCCGGACTGGTCTCGCTGAGGCGATCCAACGCGGCGTCCAAGTCCTTCAGTGAAGCGCGTGACGCTGGCAGGATTTCTCCGATCGACAATCCCTTGAACCTGAGCGTGCCTCTTCGAAACGCGGCTTCAGCGTGAGTCCTGTCATCCGATCCAAACCAGGCCACGGCGGACAGAAGGGCGGCACATTCATTGGCAAGCGAGGAAAGGTCGGTGAATCTAATCTGAGGGCGGGGACTGACTCCATGAATGGAATCGAGATTGCGCAGCGTCATGCGGAGTACGGCATATTCGATGAGGGAGATTTCATCATCAGAGGATGCAACATGGAAGAGGTTCCCGCGGAACTCACGGTACTGGGCCGAGGTTAGATGGCGCAGGGTGGCAATCGACAGTTCCGCCGCCGGCAGGCGCAACTCGGGGCGGAGTGTCCGCAGAGATTCAGCGAGGCGAAGGGTATGCCGGTGTACAGCGGGAGATGAGTGAATGGCGAGATAGTCCAGTTGACGTCCGAACATCTTCGGGTGGTCTGGATTCATGGCGAGGCCATAGACGACGGCCTGTGCCCCCGCCGGCTGGCGGATATCCTCCAAAATGCAGGGAGGCATGGCCTTAAGAAGTGTGGCGGCGTATTCGAGGGCGGCCGGCCGCAGGGTGCCGACATCGTCCACCACATTCGCGGGGGTGACCCCTTCGGATGGGGAAGCGTCAGGCGGAAGCGGCGGGGGTGTTTGCAAAGGGGCAAAGCCCGCCAGAGAATCCGTTTCGGCTGAGGGTGGTGGCAAGGTTGCAACCGTTCCGGAAAACGATTGATCAATACGCCGGATGCGTTCGGCGAGGGGTGGGTGGGTGGCCAGCAGTCCCAGGAAGGAGAATCCGACGCCATTGGCAAAGAACAAGTGACTGGCCTCCTCGGCGTGGGTGCTTTGGATCCGGGAGCCTGTCGCCAACGCGCCAATCTTCTGCAGGGCGGAGGAGAGTCCGAGCGGGTTGCGGGTGAATTGGACGGACGAGGCATCGGCAAGGAACTCGCGTTGCCGTGAGACCGCGCTTTTGATGAGCCTGGCAAAAAAGACGCCGATGTAACCGATAACCATGGTGGCCAGTCCCAGAATGGCGATGACGGCAACACCGCCTGATTTGCGATCACGCGAGGAGCGTGTTGTCCCGGCGGAAGACCGTGCGGTGAGGCGGAACATCCAGTAGCCAAGCAGGGCGATGACGAGGATACCATTCAGTACGCCGATCAGGCGGATATTGAGACGCATATCGCCATTCAGGATGTGACTGAACTCGTGACCGATGACTCCCTGGAGTTCCTCACGGTTGAACTGGTCAAGTGCCCCCCGGGTCACGGCAATGACGGCGTCGGCCGGAGTCATGCCGGCGGCAAAGGCATTGATACCGGGTTCCTGTTCCAGCAGGAACACTTTCGGTACGGGAGTTCCGGAGGCGATGGCGATCTCTTCCACGACATTCAGGAGTCTTTTCTCGCGAAGATCGGTCGAGGAAGGATGGATCGGACGGCCACCCAGCATGAGGGCCACCGATTCTCCGCCGGAGGAAAGACTCGCGATCTTGTAGACGGTGCCGCCCCCGATAAGCAGGAGGAGTGTGCCAGCCACAGACAGGAAAAGGACGGGGTTCCAGAGGACGGGCCACTGGATGGCGCCATTGGAGTCAATAGCGTTTTCACGCAGCAATAGAAAAGCCGTTACGCCGTAGATGGCAACAACGATAAGGGCGACAGCCATGACGTAATATGCGATCAGCAATCCCGTTCGTCGCCGGGCCGCCTCTTGGTGTTCAAAGAAATTCATCGTGGCACTATACGCAAAACGCGGCAAAGTGAAAAAGCTTTTCATTTTGCGGGAGGAATCCATAATGCACCCACCTATACAGATCAAGGAGCACGGCTCATGGAGAACATACCGGTGTTGCATGTGGAGGGGCAGTCCCTGGCGGATGCCTATGAAAAAGCGTTATGCGCGTTGGTTGAACGCGGGACGCGTTTCCGGACGCAGTACGACAAACCGGGAGATCCCGAGAGTCTCGATTCCACCATGAACATCACCGTGCTCGACCCCATGGCCGACCCGATGATCCACAAGGCATTTCCCGGAGGCATCGAGGACCTGCGTGAATATGTGATGGAGTTGCAGGGAGCCAAGGATCACTGGGTAAAGAACATGAACGATCCTGCGGATACCCGCTGGGAATATACCTATCATGGCCGTTTGGCGGGATATGGGGCGTGGAAGGAATTACGGAACTATGAATCGGTGGAAGGCGGGGCTTTCAAGATCAATCAAGTTGAGTCAGTGATCGATAAACTTGTGCGGCAACCTTATACGCGGCAGGCCCAGATGATCACCTGGATGCCCAACGTGGATTTGGACTGCTATGATCCGCCCTGTCTGCAATCGTTGTGGTACCGGATTCAGGAGGACGACAAGGGGGGGTGGTGGCTTAACTGCAATATCCGGTTCCGGAGCAATGATGCCTGGGGTGCCAACTTCATGAATATGTTCGGGTTTACGTTATTCAATCGGGATGTCATCGCGGCCGGGGTCGCCCAGCGTGCCAAGAGGGACGTCCGCCTGGCCAGGATGAATTGGCAGGCGGATTCATTCCACATATACGGCAAAGATATTCACGCGGCGCGCCAGCGCCTGTTTGACAGGATCAAGACAACCGCCTTTGAGGATCGCGTCTATAACTTCTCGGATCCTATGATCCAGGAGATCTACGGCGAGGCGGAATCCGTTGTCCGCGAGAAGATCCGCGAGTTTGACGCCCGTTGATGGGTCCGACGTTCCGGAAGGAGTGAAGTTCATGCGCATCCTCGTCACGGCAGGTCCGACCCGTGAGCATCTGGATCCGGTCCGTTTCCTCAGCAACCGATCGTCGGGGAAGATGGGCTATGCGGTGGCGGAAGCGGCGAGGGATCGCGGACATGACGTGACTCTGGTTTCCGGCCCTGTGGCGATCCGTGCGCCCGCCGGCGTTCTGATCGAGCGGGTCGTTTCGGCGGAGGAAATGTTGGCGGCTGTGCAACGCCATTTTGAATCATGTGATGCGCTGATCATGGCGGCGGCGGTGGCGGACTGGCGCCCTTCCGTTCAAAGTGTGCAGAAACTGAAAAAACTCCGGTCCCCGGCTGAGTTGCGGCTGGAGCCTACGCCTGACATTCTAGCGATGTTGCAGTCGATCAAGGGATCCCGAGTGGTAGTGGGGTTTGCGGCCGAAACCGAGAATCTGCTGGCCGAGGCCCGGAGGAAATGTGCCAGCAAGGGGCTGGATTTGATCGTGGCGAACGATGTCAGCCGAACCGATGCCGGGTTCGATGTGGATACCAACCAGGTGGTTCTGATGGCGCCGGGCGGGACCGAGGAGTTCCTGCCGCTGATGAGCAAGGCGGCGGTGGCTGTGCGGATTGTCGAGTGGGTGGAAGCCAGGAGGGGAACGGTTGATCCCGAAGCGTTTCAGTCCCGGCGACGGGATATAGCGCCTGGTCCGGAAGCGGGTGGAATGCGGCTGGCGAAGATTATGGCGTTTATCCGGGAAGTGGACAAAATGAAAAGTGTTTTCCGGAAGACACTCTTGATGGATGGCAGTCGCTACGAGAATGACGCCGAACATTCCTGGCATCTGGCGCTGATGGCGGTCTTGCTCGGAGAGTATGCGAATGCGCCGGGGGTGAATCTTGCACGGGTCGTCGAAATGGTGCTCGTACACGACCTTGTGGAGATCGATGCCGGCGACACCTATTGTTATGATGAAGCCGGGAACGCAAGCAAAGGGGAGCGTGAGCGGGTGGCGGCGGATCGGCTTTTTGGCATTCTGCCGGATGATCATCAGCGGCGAATGCGGTCGCTGTGGGATGAGTTTGAAACGCGTCTGACTGCCGAAGCCAGGTTTGCGGCGGCGCTTGACCGCATCCAGCCGCTGATGCACAACTATTTCACCGGGGGTGTGGTGTGGCGTCAGAATGGGGTCGGCAGCGCCAAAGTGCTCGAGCGCAACCATCATGTGGTTGATGGATCGGCGGTGTTGTGGGAGTATGCCGAAAAGTTGATCCGGCAGGCGGTGGACGAAGGGTGTTTGGCGCGCACGTAATGGGGGAGAAGGACGGTTGCATGGGTTTAAGAAAGCACAAACTACTATTTGTAGCGGCAGGGAATGCGAACCACAGTCGGATGGCGGCGGGTTTTGCCCGCGCCAAGCGCCGGGACGATCTCGATATCCTTAGCGCCTCCATCGCGAGTACCGATTCGGAGCCACTGGCAGAGTCTGCGGCGAGAGAACTGGGCGTTGATATCGCAGGGGAGTCGTCCGTGCTGTTGCCTGACGCGGCGGGAGGCGATTGCGATCTGGTGATTTCGCTGTGCAGCAGGGCCTCCGCGCGGTGCGGGACTCTTTCCGGCAATCCACTGCACCTGCACTGGGAGGTTGGCGAGGAAGCAACCGGGGACGACGACGCGGAAATGCGGCGTGCGGCCTATCAGCGGGTGGCGCGGCAACTGCAAACACGGATGGATGAACTGTTTGATCACGGCTATCTGGTCGCACTGTTAAGCGCCAAGGCGCAAGCTGACGTGGTGCTTGACCATCTTTCCGATGGAGTGATTGTGCATGATCTCAACCGGCGTATTCTCGGGTTCAACAAGGCTGCCGAGCAGATCACCGGGTATCGACGCAAGGACGTGCTGAACAAGGACTGCCACGAAGTCATGGCGGGGGGGCTTTGCGGCGGAAAATGCGCGTTCTGCGATGGGATGCCGATCGCGGAGCACGATCAGTCGCGCGAAGTTGAGATTGCGACGGCATCGGGTGATCGGCGTCGTATTCAAATGAATGTGACCTGCATCAGGGACCAGGAGGGTCGGGCGACATTGGTGTTGGCTTGTTTCCGTGACATCACCCGCGAGCAGCAACTGGCGCGACGGCTTGGAGAAATACAACAGTTCGCCGGGATCATTGGGCGTGATC
The DNA here is from genome assembly GCA_964535015.1 of uncultured Verrucomicrobiota bacterium. Classification (GTDB taxonomy): domain Bacteria; phylum Verrucomicrobiota; class Kiritimatiellia; order CAIKKV01; family CAITUY01; genus CAZDUS01. The sequence continues at coordinate 84,635 of CAZHRU010000001.1, forward strand.
CGAAAATGATGGCGCTGTACGACCTGATTCCCGAGTTGGCCGAGTCCACGGCGCCGGTGATGATCCAGGGAGAGAGCGGGACGGGCAAGGAATTGATCGCGGCCGCGCTGCACAATGAAGGGCCGCGAGGGACCCGTCTCTTTGTTCCAGTGAACTGCGGAGCATTGCCGGAGGGGCTCCTGGAAAGTGAGTTGTTCGGTCACGTTCGCGGGGCGTTCACCGGGGCCATTCGCGACAAGAAAGGGCGCTTTGAACTGGCCGATGGAGGCACGATCTTCCTTGATGAGATCGGTGATATTTCCCCTGCGATGCAAGTCAAGTTGCTGAGGGTGTTGCAGGAAGGATGCTTTGAACGCGTGGGGAGCGAGAAAACCATCAAGGTCAATGTCCGGGTGATCAGCGCGACAAACAAGGTATTGGCCAAGGAGATGGCCGAGGGGCGTTTCCGCGAAGACTTGTATTACCGACTGAGCGTGGTGCCTTTGACCGTGCCGCCGCTGCGTGACCGACGCAACGACATCCCGTTGCTGGCTCATCACTTCCTGGTCCGGTTGAGTGAGAGTGCGGGCAAGAAGGGTTCCAAGTTTTCGGCGGAGGCCATGGATTTGATGATGTCCTATGCCTGGCCCGGAAATGTGCGCGAGTTGCAGAACTGGATTCAGTTCGCCCTGATCAAGTGCAAGGGGGATGTAATTCGTCCTGAGCATCTGCCGCCGGTGGCCCTTGCGCCGATGCAGGGGGCGTATGCCGCAAAACCTGAGGCAGGTGCGCGGGGCATACCGGGGGGGCGTTTCAAGCTTGATGCCGCCATGGTTCAGGAGGCGTTGGCGAAAACACGGGGTAACAAGGTGGAGGCCGCCAGACTGTTGGGTATATCGCGGGCAACGCTTTACCGATTCATCGATAGTTCGGGTTGAAACACGCGGGGCGTCAGCCCGGTTGCAAGGAGTTGTTGCCAAGGTTACAGTTCTGTAGTTGCGGCACCGGCACAGTTACAAAAGTGTAACAGTTTGGCGCCGTTGGCGTTGCGGGGGGGGTGAATTGGGATGCGTATTTTGGGTTTGTCTTTTAGGTGGATGCGTTTGGCATGGATCGTGCTAGGCTATCTCCTGTTTTTCCGAGGGATCAAGGGACGATCCTTATGGTCCAAGGGGCATGATGCATTGGCATGCATCGGTTAAGGTCCGGTGTAAAATGAAAAGGAGCCAGGAATGACGAACTGTTGCGAAGAAACGATGGCGGGTATGAATGTTCCCGAACTTTTCGGGTCGAACGTGTTTAATGATTCGGCAATGAGAGCGCGTCTGCCGAAGAATATCTACAAGCGGTTGCGTGCCACGATAGACGAAGGCAAGGAATTGGACCCGGCGGTGGCCGACGTGGTGGCGAATGCCATGAAGGATTGGGCGGTCGAAAAAGGGGCAACGCACTTTTGTCACTGGTTCCAGCCGATGACCGGAATTACGGCGGAGAAGCATGACGCCTTCATCTCGCCGACATCGGACGGGCGCATCATGATGGAGTTCAGTGGAAAGGAACTGGCTCAAGGGGAGCCGGATGCTTCTTCGTTCCCGTCCGGCGGCATCCGTGCGACGTTCGAGGCGCGCGGGTACACCGTGTGGGATTGCACCTCGCCCGTGTTCATCAAGAAGGACGGCAAGAACACAACCCTGTTTATTCCCACGTCGTTCGCCTCTTATACAGGCGAGGCGCTCGACAAGAAGACGCCGCTGCTGAGATCCATGCAGGCCCTGAACAAGCAAGGGCTGCGGGTGCTGAAGGCGCTGGGCAATGTGACAAGCCGTCGGGTTATCGCGACGCTGGGAGGCGAGCAGGAATATTTTCTTGTCGATCGCCGGTTCATCGAGAAGCGTGCGGATCTGCGTTTTGCGGCCAGAACCCTGTTTGGCGCTCCTCCGCCCAAGGGGCAGGAGATGGAAGACCAGTACTTCGGGTCGATCCATGAACGGGTGGCTTCCTTCATGGCGGATCTGAACGAAGAACTCTGGAAACTGGGAGTCTCAGCCAAGACGCAGCACAATGAAGTGGCTCCCGCGCAGCATGAGATCGCCCCCGTCTATGCGACCGTCAACATCGGCGTGGACCACAACCAGTTGACCATGGATGTGATGCAGCGCACAGCGCGGTTGCACGGGTTTGTCTGTCTGCTCCACGAGAAACCCTTCGCTGGTGTCAATGGCTCCGGCAAGCATAACAACTGGTCGGTTGGGACTGATGACGGGATCAACTTGCTGAATCCCGGTATTACGCCGCACGACAATATGCAGTTTCTGGTGTTTCTGTTTGCGGTCATCCGTGCGGTGCACAAGTATTCCACCCTGTTGCGCGCGACGGTGGCAACGCCGGGCAATGATCATCGCCTGGGGGCCAACGAAGCGCCGCCAGCGATCGTCTCGGTGTTCCTGGGAGAACAGTTGACGGACATCTACCACCAGATCAAAGCGGGGGGAGCAAGCCGGTCAAAGCAGGGTGGCCGTCTGGAGTTGGGAGTTACGCATTTGCCGTCCATTCCCAAGGACACCACCGACCGGAATCGCACATCGCCCTTTGCCTTCACCGGAAACAAGTTTGAATTCCGCATGCCGGGATCGTCCCAGTCCCTGGCTGGATGCAACTTCGTTCTCAATACGATCGTGGCGGATACCCTGTCCGATATCGCAGATCAGTTGGAAGGGGCCCGCGATGTTAACGTCAAGGTTCAGAAGTTGTTGCAGCAGTACGCCAAGGAGCATGAGGCGATCATCTTCAATGGCGACAACTATGCGGCGGCATGGGTGGAAGAGGCCAAGAAGCGCGGGTTGCCGAATATCCGCAATTGCGTGGACGGCATCAATTCGATGATGAACAAGGAGAACATGGGAGTGCTGGTGCGACATGGCACCTTGACGAAGGGTGAAGTCAAGGCCCGGCACGAGATTCTGCTTGAGAACTACGCCAAGATCATCAACATAGAGGCCAAAACCATGTTGCAGATGGCGCGCAGAGAAATCCTGCCGGCCATTATGAAGTATGCGGCCGATGTCGCTTCCGGGATCAATGCGATTGAGGCGGCCGGGGAAACGGCGGCAGCGCAGACGGGAATGTTGCGCCGTCTGAACAGCGGAATAGCCGATATGGTGACGGCGGTGGATGGCTTGGATGCGGCCGTCGGGAAGGCTCAGGACGCTGGGCACGCTGACAAGAAGGCCGTCGAGTTCCGCGACAGTGTGATCCCGGCGATGACCGTCTTACGGCGGACGTCTGATGTGATGGAACCGATAGTAGGCGCTGATTACTGGCCGTTGCCGACCTATGCGGATATGTTGTTCAGCCGTTGATTGTATGGCAGAGTACTGAAGCGCGGACAACGAAAACCAGCCAATGGGCGCCCGATTTGTTCTGGGCGCCCATTGGTCTATTGCTAAGGCAGAGGGGAGATGGTGGTGACTGATTCTGAAGAAATGAAAAGGTCTTATGCAGGGTTGCCCCCGGCGCAAGGGTTGTACGATCCCGCCAATGAGCATGACAGTTGTGGTGTCGGTTTCATTGCCTCAGTCAAGGGAACGCCCAGTCATTCGATTGTCCAGGACAGCATTGAAATCCTCAAGAATCTGCTGCACCGGGGAGCCGTGGGGGGGGACTTAACGACGGGCGATGGTGCGGGGATCCTCATCCAGGTGCCTGACAAGTTCTTCCGCGCCGAGGCGGACCGCCTTGATTTTGAATTGCCCGTGCGAGGGAACTACGGGGTGGGAATGGTTTTCATGCCACGGTCGGCGGCCAGAAAGTCCTGCATGGCGGTGTTTGAAAAGGTTGTGCGTGACGAAGGTCTGATGTGTCTGGGTTGGCGGGACGTGCCGACAGATGACCGAGGGCTGGGTGACGAGGCCCGCCGGGATCAGCCTCACGTGATGCAGGTGTTTATCGACGGAATCGGATTCGCTGGGAGCGCGCTGGATCGCAAACTGCTTATTGTCAGGAAACAGGTTCAACGGAAGGTCAGAGAGGTTCTCAAGCCCGGCGACCGGTTTTACGTTCCGAGCCTGTCAAGTCGGACCGTGGTTTACAAGGGGCTGTTAATGGGCGGCCAGGTTTCAGGGTTCTACACCGAACTTGGAAATCCGGCGGTTGAGAGCGCTGTTGCTGTTTTGCATCAACGGTACAGCACCAATACCTTTCCCTCATGGGAACTCTCCCAACCGTTCCGCTTCTTGGCGCACAATGGAGAAATCAATACGTTGAGGGGGAATCTCAACCAGATGCGGGCACGGGAACAGGGAATGAAATCGCCGTTATTTGGCGACGACCTTCGCAAGGTGTTTCCGGTGATAGACCCCGAAGGCAGCGATTCCGCCTGTCTGGACAATGCTCTGGAGATGCTTGTGGCAGGGGGGCGTTCATTGCCGCACGCCATGATGATGCTGATCCCCGAAGCGTGGGGAGCGAAGTATCCGATGGGCCCGGATCAGAAGGGTTTCTTTGAATACCACGCCGGGCTGATGGAACCCTGGGATGGACCGGCCACGGTGGCGTTTACGGATGGCGAGGTGGCCGGAACGTTGCTGGATCGGAACGGCTTGCGTCCGGCGCGCTATACGCTGACGAGGGATGGCGTCATCATTATGGCCTCGGAGGCCGGAGTCCTGGATATCGCCGCTGAGCGTGTTTTGGAGAAAGGGGCCTTGCGCCCGGGGCAGATGTTGCTGGTGGACCTGAAGCAGGGACGCGTGATCAAGGACAAGGAAATCAAGAGTCAGTTGTCGCGTCGGCAACCCTATCGCCGGTGGGTCGAGGAAAACAAGGTCATGGTCCAGGGGCTTTTTGAGGCGGCGTCGACAGTGACGCCTGACCGCGAAGTCCTCCTGAGGAAAGAGCGTCTGTTCGGGTACACCCGTGAAGACATACAAATGATTCTCGAACCTTTGGCCGCCAAGGCTCACGAGGCGGTAGGGTCGATGGGCGCCGACACGCCGCTGGCGGTTTTCTCCGAAAAGCCGCAACTCCTATACTCCTACTTCAAGCAAATGTTCGCGCAGGTGACGAATCCGCCCATCGACCCTATCCGGGAGGAGTTGGTGATGTCGCTGATGACGTTCATCGGGAATCCGTCAAACATTCTGGCGGAGATTCCGCAGCATGCGCGGCTGATCAAGTTGATGCATCCTATCCTGGCGAACGATGATCTTGAACGCATTCGCAACCTGACGCTTCCGGATTTTGCAGCGCAGACGGTGTCCATAGGGTTCAACGGGAAGGGGTCGGCGGCCGACTTGGAGCGAGCGTTGGAGAGGGTATGTGACGAAGCCGAGGAGGCGCTCCGTCGCGGGCGGAACCTGATCATCCTGAGTGACCGTGACCTGCCGAGGGATCAGGCGCCAATTCCGGCATTGCTGGCGGTATCTGCCGTTAACCGCCGGCTGATCAGGGCGGGGTGTCGGACCGGGGCCGGACTGATCATGGAAACCGGGGAGGCCCGGGAGGTCATGCACATGGCGCTCTTGTTGGGGTACGGTGCCACGGCAATCAATCCCTATCTGGCCTTTGAAATTGTTGCGGACATGGCCCTGCAACGGGAACTGAGTGTCGAGATCGGGGTTTCCAAAGCCTTGGACAACTATGTGGCGGCCCTGGGGGAAGGGTTACGAAAGGTCATGTCGAAGATGGGAATATCGACCTTGCGCAGTTACCGCAGTTCCCAGGTGTTTGAAGCCATCGGCCTCAGTCGTGAGATGGTGGATCGGTATTTTGAGGGAACGGCGTCGCGCGTCGATGGTGTCGGACTGGATGTGATTGCGGCAGAGGCAAACGCCAGGTACGAAGCGGCATGGGCGACGCCGCCAGAGGCGCCTGCACTGCTTCCCGCCGGGGGGCAGTATCGTTATCGTACCGACGGTGAGCGACATTTGTGGTCGCCGGACGCGATCAGCAAACTCCAGCAGGCCACGCGGACGGGCGACTACAACCTGTACCGGGATTATGCCAGGCTTATCAACGACCAGGCCGAGAAGCAGTTCACGTTGCGGGGAATGTTCAGGTTCAAAGGGGCAAAGGCCCTGCCGATCGGGGATGTTGAGCCGGCGGCGGCCATCGTGAAAAGGTTTGTGACGGGCGCCATGTCGTATGGGTCGATCAGCCGCGAAGCCCACGAAACCATGGCCATCGCAATGAACCGCCTCGGCGGTAAGAGCAACAGCGGGGAAGGCGGAGAGGATCCCGCCCGATACAAGCCATTACCGAATGGGGATAGCCGTTGCAGCGCCATTAAACAGGTGGCCAGTGGGCGGTTTGGCGTGACGGCGGAGTACTGCGTTAACAGTCGGGAACTGCAGATCAAGATTGCCCAGGGCGCCAAGCCGGGGGAAGGCGGTCAGTTGCCAGGACACAAGGTCAATGAAGAGATCGGTAGAGTGCGTCATGCGACGCCCGGGGTGACGCTGATTTCCCCCCCTCCGCATCATGACATCTATTCGATCGAAGACATTAAACAACTGATCTACGATTTGAAGAACATCAATCCTGAGGCGCGCGTCTCCGTCAAGTTGGTGTCCGAACTGGGAGTGGGCACCATCGCGGCCGGGGTTGCCAAAGCCAAGGCGGACATGATTCTAATCAGCGGATGGGACGGCGGTACCGGCGCTTCGCCGCTTTCGTCCATTCGTCACGCGGGGGCCCCTTGGGAGTTGGGACTAGCGGAAACCCAGCAGACGTTGGTCCTCAACAATCTGAGAGGCCGGGTACGGTTGCAGGCGGACGGGCAGATCAAGACCGGGCGGGATGTGGTAGTGGCGGCATTGCTTGGTGCCGAGGAATTCGGGTTTGCCACCACCGCCTTGGTGGTGATGGGATGCGTGATGATGAGGAAGTGCCACCACAACACCTGTCCCGTGGGGGTGGCAACGCAGGACCCCGCACTGCGGAAGTTGTTTGCCGGCAAGCCGGAGTTTCTGGAACGCTTTTTCTTCTTTATTGCCGAAGAGGCCAGGGGAATCATGGCGGAACTTGGAATTCGCACGATGGACGAGTTAGTCGGGCGTTCGGATCTCCTTGAAATGAACGACGCCATCACGTTCTGGAAGTCCAAGGGATTGGATGTTTCCAAAATCCTGTATCGGCCTGAAGCCAGGGGGCCTGTCCGTTGCGTCGAGCCTCAGTCCCATGACTTGGATCAGGCACTGGATCTTGTTCTGTTGCCCAAGGTGGAAAAGGGCATCGCGACAGGCAAACCGGTGCGGGTTGAGCATGCCATCCGGAATGTCAATCGCACGGTGGGGACGATGATCGCGGGGCGGGTGGCGCGCCAGTACGGGCATGCCGGGCTGCCGGATGACACGATCACGCTGGCGTTCCGCGGCGCTGCCGGGCAAAGTTTCGGAGCGTGGTGTGCGCGGGGAATGACCATGATCCTTGAGGGTGAGGCCAACGACTATGTGGGCAAGGGGTTGTCAGGCGGGCGGATCATCTTAAAGCCGTACGCCAACGCGCAGTATAGTCCTTCGGAGAACATTCTGGCCGGTAACGTGCTGTTGTATGGTGCCACATGCGGCGAAATCTATATTCACGGGATGGCTGGCGAGCGGTTTGCCATTCGGAACAGCGGCGCGCTTGCCGTTGTTGAGGGGGTGGGGGATCACGGATGTGAGTACATGACCGGAGGGCGGGTAGTGGTCCTTGGCCGAACGGGCGTCAACTTTGCCGCCGGGATGAGCGGGGGGCTGGCCTATGTCTACGATGAGAGCCGGAACTTTGACCGGCATTGCAATCTTGACATGGTGGATTTGGAACTGGTGAGTGAGTCGCGTGATCAGGATGAGTTGAGGGAGATGCTGGAGAAGCATGTCGCTTATACTGGCAGTCTGAAGGCCGCCAGGATTCTAGGCGATTGGCAGGAACACCTTCCCTATTTCATCAAGGTCTTTCCGATGGAATACCGGCGTGTACTTGGAAAAATGATGCGAGAGGATGAGGCGACAAAGCGGGCGGAGGTGGTGCATGGGTAAGGTGACTGGATTCATGGAGTACGAACGCAGCAATCCGCGCTATCGGCCCGTTGATGAGCGGCTACAGGACTATAGGCCGGTTGAATTAGGGATGACGGAGGCGGAACTTGTTGAGCAAGCCGCACGTTGCATGGATTGCGGCACCCCGTTTTGCCACGGATGCGGATGCCCGCTGAAGAATGTCATTCCGGAATTCAACGATCATGTTTATCACAAACGATGGACGGCGGCATTGGAGGTGCTCCTGGCCACGAACAACTTCCCGGAGTTTACGGGACGGATCTGTCCTGCGCCGTGCGAGGGGGCCTGCGTCCTGGGCATCAACAAGGAGCCTGTGACCATTCGCCAGATTGAGTTAGCCATCATTGAGCGGGCCTTTGAGAGCGGCTACATGGGACCCCGCCCCCCGGCGGTTCGACGGGATGAACGGGTGGCGGTCGTTGGTTCGGGGCCTGCCGGGATGGCCGTGGCCGATACGCTGAACCATGCCGGATTCCATGTAGTGGTCTATGATAGTGCGGCAAAGGCGGGAGGCATCCTGCGATATGGGATTCCGGAGTTCAAACTGGAGAAGAGTGTGGTGGATCGACGCGTCCGGCTGATGGAGGCGGAAGGCGTTGATTTTGAAATGAATGTGAGGGTAGGCGAAGATCTTTCCTACCACTATCTGCGGGGACGCTTTGATGCGGTCTGTCTGTGTGCCGGCGCGCGCCTGCCCAGGGACTTGAAGGTGCCTGGCCGCGAGTTCGGCGGAATCCATTTCGCCATGGATTTCCTGCAGCAGCAGAACAAGCGTTTGGGCGGGGAGGCGGTTGATCCCGGACTGGAAATTAGCGCCGCCGGGAAACATGTCGTTGTTATCGGGGGTGGGGATACAGGTGCCGATTGCCTTGGGACTTCATTACGGCAGGGCGCCAAGTCGGTCGTTCAGTTGGAGATCCTTCCGAAGCCGCCGGCGGAACGTTCGGCGGAAACGCCTTGGCCGATGTGGCCGAACCAGTTGCGGCTTTCCAGTAGTCACAAGGAAGGCGGCGAACGCCACTGGAGCGTTGGGACCAAGGAATTTTTTGGCGATCACGGGCGTGTGAAGTCACTGCGGACCGTGGAAGTCGACTGGGTGGTCCCCGAGGGTGGCGGGCGGCCGGTAATGAAAGAACGGTCTGGTTCGGAACGGGTGATTCCAGCGGAGTTGGTTCTGCTGGCAATGGGGTTTACCGGACCTAAACCAAACAGGATCGTGCAGGACCTTGGTATACGAACACAACCCACCGGCGCCATTTGGCGCGATTCGAACAATATGACTTCGGCGCCGGGGATCTTTGTGTCTGGCGACATGTCATTGGGTGCTTCGCTGGTCGTGCGTGCCATCAATGACGGACGGCAAGCGGCGATGGGGATTATGCGGTATCTTGACGGGGTGCCGCCGGAAGTTTGAATACAACGCAATTGACAAAACTTTGCCAATTGTGCTGTTGACGGCGACATGCCTGTTCGGTATTGTCACTGCCCCATTCAGTCAAACGTATTGATTGACTGGAGGTTGTCGGTGATTTTGAAACAAACATAACAAGTAAGGAGAGCAGAGGAATGGCGATTAATGTGGGAATCAATGGGTTCGGCCGTATCGGCCGCATGGCGTTTCAGGCACTTTGCGACCAGGGGTTGCTTGGCAAAGAAGTAAACGTAAAGGCCGTCGTGGACGTGTCCACCGACGCCGACTACTTCGCCTACCAGATGAAGTATGATTCGGTGCATGGCAAGTTCAAGCACACTGTCGCCACGGAAAAGAGCGATGCGTCGAAAGAAGAAGCCGACACCCTGGTGGTCAACGGCCATAAGATCAAGTGCGTCATGGCCACAAAGACCCCTGACCAGCTTCCCTGGAAGGCCCTCGGGGTGGATTACGTTCTGGAATGCACCGGTTTGTTCACTGATTCTGAGAAGGCCAAGGGGCATATCGCGGCCGGCGCCAAGAAGGTCATTATTTCCGCGCCGGGCAAGGGCGAAGTGAAAACCATTGTCATGGGTGTGAACGAGAAGGAATACGACACCACAAAGCACAACATCGTGTCCAATGCCTCCTGCACAACCAACTGCCTGGCTCCCGTGGTCCATGTCCTCCTGAAGGAAGGGTTTGGCATTGAGACGGGGCTGATGACCACGATTCACGCCTACACAGCGACGCAGAAGACCGTCGATGGCCCCTCCAAGAAGGACTGGCGCGGTGGTCGTGCCGCCGCACAAAACATTATTCCCTCCACCACCGGCGCGGCCAAGGCGGTGGGCGAAGTGCTGCCCGCCACGAAAGGCAAACTAACGGGCATGGCGTTCCGTGTTCCGACGCCGGATGTGTCGGTGGTTGACCTGACGTTCCGCACCACGAAGGATACGTCGATCGAGGAAATCGACGCCGCGTTGAAGAAGGCCGCTGGCAGTTACCTCAAGGATATCCTGGGCGTGGCGACGGAAGAACTCGTCTCGACCGACTTTATCCATGATGCGCGGTCCTCGATTTATGATTCGCTGGCCACGTTGCAGAACAACCTGAAGGGCGAAAAACGCTTCTTCAAGGTTGTGAGTTGGTACGATAACGAGTGGGGTTACTCCAACCGTGTCGTTGACCTGATCCGTTACATGGCTAAAGCCGACGGGGTCAAGTAAGATTCCGCAGGCGTTGTCTGAAGCGCGAAACGCGAGTGCCGATGGCCGGAAAGCAGGGGAATCATCCTGAGTCCGGCATCGGCACTGTTAACTGTAGTTTGAGGAGACTCCGATGAACAAGAAGACCATACGTGATGTGAACATGAAAGCGAAGCGCGTCATCATGCGCGTGGACTTCAACGTGCCCCAGGACAAGGTCACGGGAGCCATCACCAATACCAAGCGAATTGAGGCGGCTCTGCCCACCATCAAGTATGTTCTGAGTCAGGGGGCGTCGGTAGTATTGATGAGTCATCTTGGGCGTCCGGACGGAAAAGTGATTGCCAAATTCTCGTTGAAGCCGGTTGCCGATGCGCTGTCGAGATTACTGGAGAAGCCGGTCAAGTTTCTGGACGATTGCGTAGGGCCGGCCGTAGAGGCCGCCTGTGCGCCCGGCGTGATCAAACCCGGGGATGTTATCCTGCTTGAGAATCTGCGCTTCCACATCGAGGAGGAAGGCAAGATCAAGAACGAAGATGGCACGTCCGTCAAAGCGGATCCCAAGGCCGTGGAGGCTTTTCGCGCCAGTCTGAGTAAACTGGGCGATGTGTACGTCAATGATGCGTTTGGGACGGCTCATCGTGCCCATTCCTCCATGGTGGGTGTCAACCTTCCTGAAAAGGTTGCCGGATTCCTGATGGGGGCCGAACTGGAGGCATTTGCCAAGGTGATCGATAATCCAAAACGCCCGCTACTGGCCATTCTGGGCGGCGCCAAGATTTCGGACAAGATTCCGTTGATCAACAACCTGATCGAAAAGGCCGATGAAATCATTATCGGCGGGGCGATGGCCTTCACCTTTAAGAAGGTGCTACTGAATATGGAGATCGGGGCCAGCCTGTTTGATGCCGAAGGGGCCAAGATGGTGAATGACATCATGGCCAAGGCAAAGACCAAGGGTGTGAAGATTCATCTGCCGGTGGATTATGTATGCGGCGACAAATTCCCGAAGGACGCTGCCATGGAAGTGGCGGTCGCCCCTGCCACTGACCAGACGGGAATCCCTGTCGGTTGGCTTGGGTTGGATGTTGGGCCCAAGTCCAATGCCGCCTTTGCGGAAGTCATTGCAAGGGCCAAAACCATCATTTGGAACGGACCGGCGGGCGTTTTCGAGGACCCGAGGTTTGATGCCGGAACGAAGGTCATGGCTGACGCCATTGCCAAATCGACCGCGGCGGGTGCGATTTCGGTGGTCGGCGGAGGTGATACTGCCACAGCGGCCAAGAAGTTCAAGGTGGTGGACAAGGTGACGCATTGCTCCACCGGCGGTGGGGCCAGTTTGGAATTGCTCGAGGGTAAGGTGCTGCCCGGGGTGGCGGCCCTGAGTGAGAAATGATTTTAACAATCAAGAACCGTAAGGGGAAGAGATGCGAAAGAAGATTATTGCCGGAAATTGGAAGATGAACAAACTCGCGGCGGAAGCCGTGGAGTTGGCGGTGACAGTAAAGGCTTCCCTTGGGCAGTGCGCGGATGTGGAAGTGATTCTTTGTCCGGCATTCACGGCGCTGAAACTCGTGGGGGATGTTGTCGTCGGAAGTCAGATCAAACTTGGCGCGCAGAACATGCATTGGGAGAAGGAAGGCGCCTTCACCGGCGAAATATCTCCCGGCATGCTGAAGGACCTCGGCTGTCAGTATGTCATTCTGGGGCACAGCGAGCGGCGGCAGTACTTTCATGAGACCGACATGGTCGTCAATCGCAAGGCCAAGGCGGCGCTGGCAGCCGGTCTGATACCCATCGTGTGCGTCGGCGAGACGCTGGAGCAGCGGGAAGGCAACCAGACCGATGATGTAGTGACGACCCAGGTGACCAAGAGTCTTGCAGGTTTGGATGAAGGCGCCTTTAGACGGGTGGTGGTGGCCTATGAGCCGGTATGGGCGATTGGCACGGGTCGCACGGCAACTCCCGCTCAGGCCCAGGCCGTGCATGCTCTGATCCGGCAGGTCCTGGCCAAGACATGCAACCCTGGAGCAGCCCAGGCGGTGCGAATCCAGTACGGTGGTAGCGTGAAACCGGCCAATGCCAAAGAGTTGTTCTCCCAGCCCGATATCGATGGCGGGCTTATCGGTGGTGCAGCGCTTGATGCCGCTTCATTTGTCGACATCGTCAAGGCGGCAGTTTAGACTACCCCTGTCAAAAAAAGGAGATGAATGATGCCTGTACTCAAGGTGTTGCTTGTGCTGGTTGAGATTATCAGTGGCGTGCTACTGGTGTCGGTGATCCTTCTGCAAAAGTCGAAGGATCAGGGATTGGGTCTGGCCTTTGGGGCCGGGGTGGGGGAGTCCTTGTTCGGATCGCGCGCCGGAAACGTCCTGACAAAGATCACTATCGGGCTGGCGGTCGTGTTTATGGCCAATACATTGCTCATTGGATACTTGATGTCCGGATCCCCCGCCAGCGGATCGATTACGGATGACCTCCCGACTCAGGCGGCTACGCCAGTGCAGTCTTCTGCGGGCGGCATGCCACAGCAGGTGGTTCCGGAGACCGTGCCGGTGGGTGCGATGCCCCCAATGACACAACCGGTTAATCCCAGCCCTGTGACACCTGCGCCGGCCCCGGTTCCCGCGCCGCCAGCCCCGTGACACAGTGGCGAATGAATCAACGGACCCCGCAGGCTCCGCGCCGGGGGGGGCTTGTGAAATGCAGTTCCGGTTCGCTTGATTCGGAACACCGGTCCGTTGTATAAAGCCCGCACGTTTTTCAATCAAGAAAGAAGGATGCATCTATGGCAGGAATTTTCAAGGCGTATGATATCCGCGGAATCTACGGAAAGACACTGACGGAGAGCGTGGCCCTAGATGCGGGACGCGCGTTTGTCACGTTTCTGAATTGTCGCACCGTGGTGATCGGTTACGACATGCGCCCCCATTCGAAAGGCCTGTTTGATGCCTTGTGCGCCGGGATCACAATGCAGGGGGCGGATGTCATTGATATCGGCATGTGCTCAACGCCGATGTCCTACTATGGCAATGGTGCCCTGGGCGCAGATGCAAGCATCATGATCACGGCATCCCACAACCCCGGCGAGTGGAATGGCTTCAAACTGTGCCGAGAGAAAGCCATTCCGATCAGCGGATCTACCGGCATCCAGGATATCGAGCGTATTGTGGAAGCACGGTCTTTCGCGCCCAAGGCCGCCAGGCCCGGACGTGTAAGGCAAGAGAACGTCATTTCTGGATATGTTGCACACGTGCAGAGCGTGGCAGACTTGAAAAGGCCCGTCCGTATCGCCGTTGATTTTGCCAATGCCATGGGGATTCTGGAGGCGAGGTGTCTGGACGGGATTCTGGAGATGACCAGATTGTATGACACGCTTGACGGGACGTTCCCCAATCATGAAGCCAATCCGCTTCAGACGGACACTCTGGAAACACTGCAGGAAACAGTGCGGCAGGGAAACTATGACTTCGGGGTGGCATTTGATGGTGATGCCGACCGGGCCGGATTTGTAGATGAGAAGGGCGATGTGGTTCCCATGGATATGATTACTGCTCTGATTGCCTCCAGTCTGCTGGAGAAGCAGAAAGGCGTGATCTACTATGATCTTCGCAGCAGTTGGTCCGTCAAGGAAGTCATTGAGGAGAACGGAGGGATCCCCATGATGAGTCGCGTTGGGCATGCCTTCATCAAGCAGCAGATGCGCGACAGTAATGCATTGTTTGCCGGGGAGCTTTCTGGCCACTACTATTTCCGTGACAATTTCTTTACCGAAAGTTCCGCCATGGCGGTGCTCTATGTTGCCAACGCGATCACAAGCAGGCGCAAGCCGCTTTCTGAACTGGTGAAGCCCATCCGGCGTTATGTGGCCAGTGGCGAAATCAATTCCGAAGTCCACAATCCGCCTGCCGTTCTGGGGGCCATCCGCCGGCGCTATGCGGATGGAAAACTCTTCGAACTGGACGGCATTACGGTTGAATATGCGGACTGGTGGTTTAACGTACGTTGTTCCAACACCGAGCCTCTCGTGCGATTAAACGTGGAGGCGAAGAAGAGCGGCGTGATGGAAGCCAAGCGGGATGAACTCCTGAAACTGATCCGGGAACATTGATTCCCAACCCTTTCGTGAGGGAAACAAGGACGCATGACATGCAGACGATCGAAGTAACTTTGTCGACCTGGATGCACGAGGCGTTTTCACTGGCATTGCCGGAGGCTCCACTGCATGGAATCGGTGTGGTGCCTACAAACTCCGAGTCCTTTGGGGACTATCAGTGCAACCACGCCATGTCGGTGGCGAAGACGCTGAAGAAACCCCCGCGCCAAGTGGCCGAACTTGTGATCAAGCACGCCGGACCGCATGTTGCTGTGGACCGGGTGGAAGTCGCCGGGCCTGGATTCATCAATATCTTTCTGAAAACGAGTTGGTTGGCAGGCGCAACTGAAACGGTTGATTCTGATCAGCACTGCGGTGTCCCGCTGTGCGGGCGAGGCGCCACCGTCATTCTGGATTATTCGAGCCCCAACGTGGCCAAACCCATGCACATCGGGCATATCCGGTCGACTGTCATCGGGAATGCGCTGGACCGATTGCACCGGTATCTGGGATACCGGGTGCTTTCGGACAACCATCTTGGAGATTGGGGAACCCAGTTTGGCATTCTGATCATGGGCTACCGTCACTTCCTGGATAAGGAGGCTCTCGCCAGGGATCCCATCGAGGAACTTGAGCGCATCTATGTGAAGAGTTACGAACGATCACGGGCGGACGAGTCGTGGCTTGCTCAGGCCAGGCAGGAACTTGTCAAACTTCAGGGCGGCGATACTGAAAACCGGGCGCTTTGGCAGCGCTTTATTGAACTGAGTCTTGGGGAATTTGATCACATCTACAAACGCCTCGGGGTTCGGTTCGACCTGGTACGTGGCGAGAGTTTCTACAATGATCGTCTTGCAGGCGTCGTGGCGCACTTGCGTGAGCTTGGAGTCGCCCGCGAAAGTGAAGGCGCCACAGTGGCATTCCTGGACGATGAAAAACTGCCGCCCTGTATTGTTCAAAAGAGCGATGGGGGATTTAACTATGCCACCACTGACTTGGCCACCATCCAAAGCCGGGTGGAGGAATTTCGCCCCGCCAAGATTGTCTATGTTACGGATGAACGGCAACAACTTCATTTCCGGCAGGTTTTTGCCGCCGCACGACGGATGGGGTGTACGACGGACTTGCAGCATGTGTGGTTTGGATTGATGCGCCTGCCGGAGGGAACGTTCTCGACTCGACAGGGTAACGTTATCAAGCTGGAGAGGTATCTTGATGAGGCCGAGGCCAGGGCACTGGCTGTGGTCACATCCGGCAGTCCGACCATGGACGCGTCGCGACAGCGTGAAGTGGCAAGGGCGGTTGGTATTGGTGCCGTGAAATATGCGGACTTAAGCCAGAATCCTCAAAGTCTCGTGACCTTCTCATGGGAAAAAGCGCTGGCGCTGGATGGTAATTCCGCCCCCTACCTGCAATACGCCTTTGCGAGAATCGCCAGTGTGCAGGATAAGTATCACGAGCAGTTCCAGGCAGCATCACTGGACAACTTCCCGATTCAATTGGGTGAACCCATTGAACGGACACTGGCCATCGCGATTCTGCGTTTTCCTGAAACGGTGATCAAGGCCGCTGAGGGTTACAAGCCGAGCATACTGGCGGACTATCTCTACTCACTGGCCTCCATCTACAGCACTTTCTATCAGAATGTTCCTTTCCTCAAAGCACCGGAAGGGCTGCGTGAAAGTCGCATCCGGCTCTGTCGCGTGGTTGCCAAAGTGTTGAAGCAGGGACTTGAACTCTTGGGAATTGAAACGCCAGAGCGGATCTAGCATTTGTGGGTGATGCCCCCGACAATGTGGCAGTGGGAGTGGCCGGATGGTCCTATCCGGACTGGAACGGGTATGTATATCCGGCTGGGGTAGGGGAGAGGTTGCGCTTTGTTTCCCGCTTCGTTGACATGGTTGAAGTCAATAGTTCGTTCTATCGCCCCCCGACGGCGACCACAGTGGCGGGATGGATTAACCAGACGGCGGAGTCTCCGTCCTTCTTTTTTACCGCGAAGTTACATCGCGATCTCACGCATGGCGGTGAATTCACGCCGGAAATGGTGGCGGCAATTCGCAATGGTTTTGCACCGGTGATTGAGGCCGGGAAACTGAAGCACCTGCTTGCCCAGTTTCAGTGGAATTTTGAGGATACTCCCATAAACCGTCGTCGCGTGGAACGCTTATGTGCGGCCTTCGGGGCAATGACAACAATCACATGTGAAATGCGCCATAACACATGGCAGTCGTCCGAGGCGTTGGCATTTCTGGCCGAACAGGGGGTTGGACTGGCCAATCTTGACTATCCGCTTGCCCGTAATTCATTCAATCTGAATAGTTGCACCGTGAACCGACATGCCTATTTCAGGCTCCATGGCCGCAATACTGCGGCATGGTTCAGCCGTTCTGCTGGGCGAGATGAACGGTACAACTACCTCTACGATGCCAAGGAGGTAGATGCCATTGCCAGCCGCGCAGTCACTCTGGCGCGCCAGTCTGCAACCTTGACGGTTGTCGCTAACAACCACTATCAGGGTAAGGAGATGGTGAACGCCATCCAACTCAAGAGCAAGGTTTCCGGCCTCCGGGGTGTGGCTCCTGAAGTGCTTATTCGCAACTACCCGCAGTTATCCGACTGTGCTGACCCGGCGTAGGGAGCCCGGAAACCGCATCAAGGGGGAGGGGCCTGTTGTGCCGGGTCGTCCTGTAGCCTGGGCCGGAGATACCCCGATAGTGGCGTTGACTTGATTTCGCCCGTGTGAGATAGTGTCGGCGCTTTTTCCACGACAGCACATGGCAAGGGGATAAACGATGGTCATACCAGTTATCGAGAAGCTTCTGCTTGTTCAGGATCATGATCTACGCATCATGAAGTTCGAGAAGGAATTGACCGACCTGCCAAAACGCAAGGCTTCCATTGAGTCCCTGCTTGATGAGCACCGTCAGGCCGTTACATCCGCCAAAGACGAAGTCAAGGCGCGCCAGTCGGACATCAAGCAGGTCGAACTCGAGGTCGAGACGCACCGCGAACGGATCCGGAAGTTTCGGGATCAGCAACTGCAGTTGAAGAGCAACAAGGAATTCAGGACCATGGAGGACGAGATTGCCGCCGTGGAGAAGGCCATCAAGGCCAAGGAAGACACCATCCTTGAAATCATGGAGAAATTGGATGCTGCGGCTGCAGTGGTCAGGGACCGGGAACAGGCATTGAAGCAGGAGGAGATGTCGGTTCGCAGGGAAATAGACGCCATTGAGGAGCGGGGCGGTGCGATCAAGAAGGAATTGACCCAGGTACGGGAGTCCCGGGACAAATTGGCGCTGGAAGCCGATCCTAGCCGTTTGACTTTCTACAATCGCCTGTTTATCAACAAGCGCGACAAGGTTTTGGTTCCGGTTGAAAATGGGGCGTGTGGCGGCTGTCACATGAAGTTACCTCCTTATGTTTGCCATGAGGCCAAGAAACAGACGGAACCCATATTCTGTGATTTCTGCAGTCGGATGCTGTATTGATCGCGGCATTGCTTTGATGCGGGACCCTGAGGTATACTGGATGGCGTCGAAAGGTAGGGGCGGATGGTCGCTTCATTGGCGTGATGAACGCCGACGGAGAGGAAAGTCCGGACTCCATAGGGCAGGACGCCGGCGCCTAATAAGCGCGGGGGCTTCCGTTAAAGCGGAAGTCACGGAAAGTGCCACAGAGACTATACCGTCATGGATGTGCCGCAAGGTCGCCGTGATAAGGGTGAAAAGGTGGTGTAAGAGACCACCGGGCAATCCAGTAATGGATGCCGCATGGCAAACCCCGTTCGGAGCAAGATCAAATAGGAGGCTGGAGGTGGCTCGCCTTATGTCCCGTCTCGGCGGGGCGCAGCTTCGGGTTGATTGCTTAGATAAATGACCAATCCCAGTAATGGGAAAACAGGATCCGGCTTATGGCCTCTACCTTTCGACTTCAATCCGGATGGCGATACGCGTCGGGTATCGTTCTGGCAGCATCCGCCTGTCTGTCCGTTGTGTATGTCCGGGTGTTGGGATCGGGAACTGACAGTTCATCGATCCCTGTGGGGCACGTGAAAGCCGTGCCGAGCCAGCGAAACACTTTTGCCACCCATAGCGAAGCCACATCAGCGTGGAACGTATTCGTGTGCTCGCAGGCAAGGCAAGGGGTTGCGCCATCGTTGGCGCCGACGGAACGGTTCAGGTTGGCGGGAACGTTTGCCATTGAATCCGGCAACGGAACCCGGATCCAAAAAGCGGTTCTTGATGACACGCTCAAGAACGAGCAGAACATCCTTGGGGAAGGGGACGCCTTGGATGATGTGAGGGTGGAGAACATCAGGCATGATCGAATAACCCTCAGGTCGGCGACAGGAACACGTGAGTTGGTCCTGGAGTTCGTCAGTCCGCCAAGTTCGCCAATTGCCGGTTCGTCCAGCAACTCTCTTGGGGAGGTGTCGAGCGGAACGACAAACCGCCTGGGGTGCATCAAGGTGCAGGACGGACGCTGGCAGTTTTCGCGGCAGCCAATGTTGGACTACTATCAGGAGTTGCTTGACCAGCCGGACCGGATGGTCGCCTTGTTTGACACCATGAAGCCGGTTCGTGACAGCCAGAACAAGATCACCGGTTACGTTGTTGGTATTGAGGGCGAGAAAGAGTTTTTCGATGTAGTAGGTCTGCGCGAGGGAGATATTGTGCGGCAGGTCAATTCAGTGGCCATGACGAACCGGCGAAGGGCTGAGTTCTTCATCGATGAGTTCCTGAAGAACAGAATGAGTGCGATCGTACTGGATGTCGAGCGGGACGGGAAGGTCCAGAAACAGATCTATCAGGTCAAAGAGTAATCCATTCGTGGGATTAGGCGGGGTTGCGAAAGTACCAAGGGCAATTCCGCACTTCAACGAAGCAATAAACCCCATATCTTGTGGTCTATGCACGTTAGGAGTAGACATAAGATATATTATGCGACCTTGTTGATAACCGTGCAGTTGCCTACATAGGCCTACGGATACTCAATCAGGGAGTGATTATCGTCTCAACTTGCCACTTTAATCAAACGGCTGATGCAGCAAATTGGCGCAACTTGGGCAGCATTGCTACGTGGATGTGCGTCTACCTTTACCGGCTGACAAGGCTCGCATAGAACGAACGCCGGCCCAGCGAAATATGCCTCGGGAACCGGCCTCCAGTAACGGCTATCAAAACTGTGGGGATGCCAGTGAGCTCACGTGACCTGGGCCCCCTTCCTGCCAAGTGGACGTGCCTACATCCACTACCTGACAAGACCTGTGCGGCGTGAGAGTGGCCAGTAAACGATGAATGCCGGCCCAACAAGATTTGCTTCAGGAACCGGCCCCCAGTAACGGCTATCAAAACTATTCTGAGTGTTGTCACCAAAAGCAAGATACTGGTCGCCTTTCAACGTTATAACATCATTTGTGGATCGGATATGCTCTGCCCCTGCTCCCACCGCCAAGGTGTACCCGGCATAACCCTCACGATCCGCGATTTTCCGAACCATGAGTTGATCCAAAACAGGGTGACCATTGACAATCAGATTTGGAGGATTGATGCCCACGGATTCGCCAGGTAGACCGCACATGCGTTTGATATAGTGCGTCTTCTTGTCGGCGAGCGCCGGTATGTCATCCGTGCGAAACACCATGACCTCGCCGCGCTGTGGACGCATAAAATTCCAGCGGACCCTGTTGACAAAAAGATGATCGCCTGTAATTCGGCTCCCCGATGCAATCACCTGCCCCGTTACCACTTCGTCGCCGGCTTTGATTCTGATTGCCATGTCCCGCGGTACTGGGTGAACCAACCCGCCGATATCATAAATCCACATCCCCCCCCCCTCTCCGATCGGCCCGCGAACCCGCCCTGCAGTTTCCGCCTTGATCTCTTCATACCACTCGCCAAATACCAGCCATTTCAGCAGGCGCAACGGCTGTGCGTCCATGCGACCAGGCGCCACCTGCGCTCTGTAGTGGATCCCATATAGCGTCGGCTGCATTGATCCCGTAGGAATCTTAAACGGCTGCAGGAAGTAACACCGAAAAGCCATAGCCACTGCCAATGCCACCACAATGACCTCAAGATTCTCCCGCAACCCCGCCTTTGGCTTGGGTGGCATTACAGCGCTGGCGGCCTCCCTGAGGGCTGTACATTTCTTTTCGACCCGTGACGAATCGCGACTATCCAATGCCGCCTGCAACTGCAACTCCACCGCCCGCAGGGCCTCGAGAGAGGCCGCAGGGGCGACGTCCTCCCGCATATGGCGGCACAAACGGGCATGCTGGAGCCATTCCCGTGCAACTTTGGCAGTCCGACGTCGTCTGACCCATTCCATCATCATCGTAATCTCCGCATCCTGAAATCAGCCGGTTGATTTGAGCACCGATATGAAGGCTTCCTGAGGCACACTCACCGATCCGATGTCCTTCATTCGTTTCTTGCCTTCCTTCTGCCGTTCCAACAATTTCCGCTTGCGGGAGATGTCACCGCCGTAGCACTTGGCGGTCACGTCCTTGCGCATGGCTTTAATCGTTTCTCTGGCCACAATCGTCTTCCCGATGGCCGCCTGTATCGGCACAGTGAACTGATGCGGAGGAATCACCTCCTTCAAGGCCGCGCACATCTGTCGCCCACGAAATACCGCTTTGTCACGATGGATGATGCAAGAGAAGGCATCCACGCTCTCGCTGTTCAACAGGATGTCCATTTTCACCAGATCACTGGGAGCATAGCCGGTGTGTTCATAGTCCATTGAGGCGTACCCGCGGCTGATGCTCTTCAGGCAGTCGTGAAAGTCGATCAGAATCTCGTTCAGTGGCATGCTGGCGCTTAACATTACTCGTTTGGTGTCCAGTGTCTCGGTCTTTTCCACCGTTCCACGCCGGTCCATGACGACGCGGAGAACGTCTCCAATGTTTTCGTTATGACAGATGATGAAAGCCCGGATCATGGGCTCTTCCATGTGGTCCACCCGGGTAGGGTCCGGGAGATGGATGGGGTTATCCACCTCCACCATGGAGCCATCGCGCAAATACACCCGATAAATGACGGAGGGATAGGTGCTGATCACGTCCAGATCAAACTCCCTCCGTAAACGCTCCTGAACAACCTCCAGGTGCAACAACCCGAGGAAACCACAACGGAACCCGAAGCCTAGCGCCACCGATGATTCGGACTGGTAGGTGAACGCGCTGTCGTTGAGTCTCAGTTTCTCCATACTCTGCTTCAGCTTCTCATAATCCGCTGTGTTCACGGGGTACAGTCCGCTGAATACCATGGGGTGAATCTCTTTCATCCCTGGCAGTGCGGTGGCGGCCTGCTTATTGTGCATGGTCAAGGTATCACCGATCTTGATGTCGGAGGGATTCTTGATCGTGCCAATGACGTACCCCACCTGCCCTGCCGTGAGTTTCTCACAGCGCTCCATCTTGGGATGAAACCGCCCAACCTCCTTGACCTCCGTGTCGAGTCCACTGGCCATCAGATGAACCCGGTCGCCCGCCTTCAAATCGCCATCCACCATGCGGATGTAAGTGACGACCCCGCGAAACGCATCATAGACAGAGTCAAAGACCAGAGCCCTCAAGTATCCGTCATCACAGGTCTTCGGGGGCGGAAGTCGTAGAATGGCCGACTCCAGCATCTCAGTGATGCCCAGGCCGCTTTTGGCGCTGATCCGGCAGGCGTCTTCTGCCGGAATGGATAGGATTTCCTCGATCTGTCTGGCCACAACATCAGGTTCCGCGCCAGGCAGATCCACCTTGTTGATGACCGGCATTATCTCGAGGTTGTTCTCAATGGCGAGGTAAGTATTCGCCACCGTCTGGGCTTCAACCCCCTGCGCCGCGTCGACGACGAGAATCGCCCCCTCGCAGGCCAACATACTGCGCGAAACCTCGTAGGTGAAGTCCACATGCCCAGGGGTGTCAATCAGGTTCAGTTCATAGGTGATTCCATCTCGGGCCTTGTACGTCATGGTCACCGGATGACTCTTGATGGTAATTCCCCGTTCCTGCTCAAGATCCATGCTGTCGAGTATCTGATCATGCATGACCCGTTCCTCGATGGTTCCAGTCAACTGAAGCAGTCGGTCAGCTAGTGTGGATTTTCCGTGATCAATATGGGCGATGATGCAGAAATTCCGGATGGTCGGCAACGAACGCATTTCCGGACGATGTAATTGCAGGTGCATGACGGATCCCTACTCCTTCGAGGCCATGAATGCGGCCTTAGCGCAATTGCGCATGTCTAAAATGGCGGCTGACATATCCACGGATCTGAATAAGGCCGTTCCTGCGATCAGCACATTGCTGCCTGCCACCGCAGCCAACCGCGCCGTATTGCAGTCAATTCCTCCATCAACGGATACGTCAACCGACAGAGCGTGCTGGCGTATATAGTTCCGGATTGTCGTGATTTTCGGAATGACACTCTCGATAAACTTCTGTCCGCCATATCCAGGGTGAACAGTCATGCACAGCACTTCGTCCGCCTCCGCTATACAGGGCCAAAGTGCTTCTGCGGACGTATCGGGGTTTAGTGTTATTCCTGGTCTCGCACCCATGCGCCGAATTTCGCGCAGCATTGCAGGCAGGTCCCCCTTCACTTCAACGTGGACAAGCAGGACGTCGGCCCCTGCCTTGATGAATCGCTCCATGTGCCGATCAGGATTGGACAGCATCAGGTGAACACTCAGGGGGATGTTGACATGCCGTTTCGCCATGGCCACCACATCCGGGCCCATGCTGAGATTGGGTACAAAATGACCATCCATAATGTCGATATGCAACGCATCGGCACCACAAGCCTCGGCACGACGGGCCTCAGAGCCCAAACTGCCAAAATCCGCAGCCAACAGCGATGGCAGGATGGCAACGTCGTTGCATGCAATGGCATTTCTATAATTCATCGTTGCTCCCTGTAAAATCAGGCGCCGGATTATGGCAGGTAAGCATGCCTGCGGCCAGCAAAAAGGCCCGACATCCGCTCCTCAATACCATACCTTCCAAAGGAATAACCCCTCGGGGGGGGCCGTGGGCACGCGGGCGGTTCGCACTTGCGATTCAAGGATACTCCGGACATCATTGATGTCATTCGCACCCTCCCCCACCCTGATCAGCATTCCGCAGATACTGCGTACCATCTTGTAAAGGAACCCCTCGCTCGCCACCACGACAGTCAATAGCGGCCCGGCCTTGAGGATGCGGAGATAGAACACTTCCCGGACGGTGCTTTCAACCGCACGGTTCGGGTTTGCGGTAAACGCTGCAAAATCATGGCGTCCCACCAGCACGCTCGATACGCCGCGCATGGCCTGCACATCCAACGGCTTTCGACAATGGGTGGCATACAAACGCCGCGACGGATCCATGACCTCCTCATTCCATATGAAGTATCGGTACTCTTTCTTTGTGGCACTGCGTCGGGCATGAAACTCCGGCTTGGCCCGGTCCACCCGAAGCACGCGGATATCGTCGGGCAATAACGCATTCAACCCTTTTCGCAAATGGTCACAACGCCATTCTCGTGACAAATCCGTGTGCGCCACCTGGCCCCGCGCATGAACCCCTTGATCTGTTCGGCCACTGCCGTGGATCTTGACGGAATCTCCGGTCAGTCGTGCAATCGTTTGTTCCAGGCATTGCTGAATCGTTTGATGCTTTGGTTGTACCTGCCACCCGGCATACGCGGTCCCATCATAAGCAACGGTTAACCGGTACCGGAATGTATCCACATTGGATGAGTCGGACGTCATCGATGGTGCTCCTCCCTTGCCAGTGCCAGTCGCAGGCGATTGATGGCGGTTTTGGCCGCCCGTAACCGGATCATTTCCCGGGGCCCTGGGAAAAGACACCGTTCACTTTCACAAACAATGCGCTCCCCTTTTCGGAACGCCAATGCCATCCACACCGTACCCACCGGTTTGGCTTCCGTTCCTCCCCTGGGACCGGCGATTCCGGTCACGGAAAGGCCAACGTCAGCGCCGCTTCTCTTTAGCGCCCCTTCGGCCATGGCGCAGGCGACGGCCTCGCTAACCGCCCCATCGCGCAGTATCAAGTCGGGATCAACCCCTAGCTCCTTCGTCTTGAGTTCATTGGAGTACGTCACCCACCCTCCGACAAAGACATCGCTTGATCCCGGGATATCTGTCACCAACTTCGCCAGCAAGCCGCCGGTGCAACTCTCTGCAACCGTGAGTTTTACCCCATGGTGACGCGCCGATCGGATCGTTGCCTCTGCGAGACCGACACCCCCGGTGCCGACAACCCAAGCCCCCAGGCGTTCGGAGACTTCGGCCACCGTCTGCTCACACTGTCGAGCGGACTCTGCTGCATCCGCGAAATCACTTCGAATTCGAACAGTAACTTCGCCTGCGGAAACCGTGGTTCCCACAAGCGGATTACGCATGCGATCCATCAACTCCCCCAGAAGATCAGCGATGCTGGATTCGCCAACGCCGAAGGTCGTCACCGACTCGGTTTTGATACAACGCCCCACGGACTGTTCCAGATGGGGCACAATATAGCGGGCGTACATTGCCTGCATTTCACTTGGAACGCCTGGAAACGCAAATACATGAGCGTTCCCAATCCGGGCATGAATTCCCGGTGCCGTCCCCCACTCGTTCGGCAGAACCTTGGTGCCTTCCGGGTGCATGGCCTGAACGCGATTGGCCGCGGGCATGGGGCGGCCAATGGAACGGAAGAACCCTTCAATCTCCACCAGGGAGGCCGCATCGAGGATCAAAGGTTTCATCAGAGTCTTTGCCAACGCGTGACGCGTCATATCATCCTCGGTTGGCCCTAGCCCCCCCGTGACAATCACCAAAGTGGCCACTCCGGCGGCTTCTCGGAGCGCACTTGCGATTCCATCGGCATCATCGCCGACCGTCTTGTGATAGGACGGCATACATCCCCGCAATATCAGTTGCGCGCTTAACCATGCGGAATTGGTGTCAACGGTCTGCCCCAGGATCAATTCATCACCCACCGAAAGAATGACAGCATTCATGGCCTCTCCTGTTTCATCGTTGCCGCCTGCCGTAGTGTTACGACTGAATTCACACAATCAACATACAGTCGCCATAACTGTAGAACCGATACTGTTCGCGAATGGCCTCTGCATAGGCGCGTTTCACCAGGAGATCCCCGGCCATGGCGCTGATCATCATCAGCAGGGTGGAACGCGGCAGATGAAAGTTGGTTAGCATCATGTCGACGGACCGCACATTCATTGGCGGATGAATGAATATACGTGTCCGCCCCAAGCCGGGCGTCACAACCCCCCTATCATCAGCCACCGTTTCCAAGGTGCGCACAACAGTACTGCCGACGGCAAGTATGCGGCGGCCACGTCGCCGGGCGTCATTGATCTTGATCGCCGTTTCCGCCGGGACCTCGTAGCGCTCCGGTTCCATAACGTGGTCAGCAATCGACTCCGCCGAAACCGGTTTGAACGTGCCCATGCCGACATGCAGTGTTACGTGAACACGTTCAACTCCTCTATTGCGCAGATCGGCCAGAAGTGCGTCATCAAAATGCAGGCCGGCGGTCGGCGCGGCGACCGCGCCAGGAACTCTTGCGTAGACTGTCTGATAGAAATCACGGTCATGCTGAACAGCCGCAGGGGTCCGCAGGCCCTTTCGCTTGATATAGGGAGGCAGTGGCGGGATTCCCGCGGACTCGAGCACCTCCAAAATGGGGGCGTCTGATTGCAGGGCGATCGTCATCTTCCCGGTGGGGCCCCACCCCATTACCGTGCCGAGCATCCGGCCTTCAGCCAGAATCAGGCGGGTGCCTGGCCTGGGCCTTCGGGAAGACCCGCACAACGCTTCCCACACATTATCCCCCGTCTCTTCGAGCAGAAGAAGTTCAACCTTGCCGCCGGATCCTTCCTTGTGACCGAATAGGCGTGCGGGTATGACCCTGGTGTCATTGAGCACCATGACATCACCCGCCTGCAGGTAAAGAGGCAACTCCCTCACCCTCGTATGCATCAGGTCCTTGGAGGCGCGATTGACCACCATCATACGGGCCGCCCCCCGATCAGCCAGCGGCTCCTGGGCAATCCGTTCAGGCGGCAACTCAAACTCGAAATCGGATGTCTTCAGGCCGCAGGACACCGACTTGGACTCGCTAAGATCTTCGCCTGATGCACTCATTGCGATTTCATTCCCCGATGATCTTGATCAGGACGCGTTTGCGTCGTTTGCCGTCATACTCTCCATAGAAAATCTGCTCCCACGGTCCAAGATCCAACCGCCCCTCCGTGATTGCCACTACGACTTCCCGCCCCATGATCTGCCGCTTCAGATGCGCGTCGGCGTTATCCTCACTTCCGTTATGGGCATAGTGGGCATGCGGCTTCTCGGGTGCCAGCCGCTCAAGCCATTTCTCAAAATCAGCATGCAGGCCGGATTCATCGTCGTTGATGAACACGCTTGCAGTAATGTGCATCGCGTTTACGAGCACCAATCCCTCCCTAATTGCACTGGCCCGAAGCGCATCGGTCACAAGCGGGGTAATGTTGACGTACCCTCGCCTGGCAGGCAACTCGATCCAAAGTTCTTTCCGGTAACTCTTCAAAAGGCCTCCTCCGGTCTGGACATCCGCCTGGAGCCACTCTAGTATCCAGCGTTCTATGGGACGTCCAATACGCGGCATTATACTGATCCTGCTGGCCTTGGCTACCCTCGGGGTGGCCTTTTGTGTTTTTTTTCGCTTTGAGGTCGCCTATTACCGGTACAGGAATGTTGTCAACCAGGCCGCTCGGCAGTATGGACTGCCTCCCAGACTGCTGGCCTCGCTGATCTGGCAGGAGACGCATTTTGCTCCTTTGCGGCGTGGCAAAGCCGGGGAGATTGGACTGACGCAAATCCAGCCTGCCAGCGCACGCGAATGGGCCAAGGCGCAACATATCGAGCCATTTCGTTCGGCTGATCTCTTTGATCCGGGAACCAACACCATGGCGGGCGCCTGGTATCTGGCGCGAGCCATGGCCCGGTGGAAATCGAAACCAGACCCCATTCCCTATGCCCTCGCGGAGTACAATGCCGGTCTATCCAACGCCCAGCGATGGGACCGCGCGGCGCAACAGGACTCCATTGACTTTGTGCAGGCGATTACCTACCCGACGACCCGGCGCTATGTCTTGGACATAATGAACCGGAACGATAATTTTGGGCGACCCTGGAATTACCGGCGTCTGCGGTAACCTGATTGGCGCCACAAGACGCGGCCATGCACCCTGTCAATGTCCCGTAATCCCGCCAAGGTATCGCTCGGCTTCCAGCGCGGCCATGCATCCAGATCCGGCAGCCGTAACCGCCTGGCGGTAGGTCGGATCCTGCACATCGCCTGCTGCAAACACCCCGGGAATCTTCGTCCGCGTATTGTTCGTCACCAGATAGCCCTGCTCGTTTGTTTCCAGTTTTCCGCGCAGGACTTTTGTATTGGGTTCGTGCCCGATGGCCACGAACAAAGCGGCGACGGGCACCGTGTCCCCCGTGCCGGTTTTGGTGTTCCGGAGACGGACCCCGGTTACCTCATTGCGCGCCATATCCAACACTTCCTCCACGATGGTATTCCACCTAACCTCGATCTTGGGATGATTCAAAACCCGATCGGCCATGATTCTAGAGGCCCGGAATTCGTCACGGCGATGAATCAGCGTCACTTTAGAGGCAAACCGCGTCAGAAACAACGAGTCCTCCATGGCGGTGTCGCCTCCGCCGATGACTGCCACCGGTACGTCACGGTACAGCGCCCCATCACAGGTGGCGCAGCCGGAAACGCCCCGCCCAATCAGCTTTTGTTCCGAGTCGATTCCGAGGTACTTGGCCTTGGCCCCCGTGGCAATGATCAGCGACAGGGTCTCAATGCTCTGCCCCTCCTCAAGAACGACACGGGGAACCTGGCCGGTGAAATCCGCATCGACTATCTCGCCGCGATGGAAACGAGCCCCGAATCGCTCCGCCTGTTCGCGCATCTTCATGACCAGCGAAGTCCCGTCAATTCCTTCCGGGAACCCTGGAAAATTCTCCACGTCAGTGGTCGTCGTCAATTGTCCGCCCGGTTGCAGTCCCTCCAGCACCAGCGGACTGAGATTCGCACGTGCCAAGTACACCGCTGCTGTTAATCCGGCGGGCCCTGTACCCGCGATGACTACCTTTTCCATAGTGATAAGATTCCCTGGGTTCAGTGGTTGTGATCGCTGTCCCCGTCAGGTATAACGGCGGACTTCCTCGACTGTCGTGTATCCGTCCAGAATATTCCGGATGCCGTCCTGTCGCAACGTGCGCATGCCCATCTCCACCGCCTTGTTGCGAAGAACCAAAGTTGGCTGCCTCTGATTGATCAGCTCACGCACTGGATCCGAAATACACATGTACTCATAGATTCCCTTGCGGCCCTTGTACCCGGTATTGTTGCACTGGCTGCAACCCGCGCCGTAGTAGAAGTTGCGATCCCCCACATCCACCCGCGACAGGTTTAGTCCATCCAGAACCTGATCGTCTGGCTTGTAGGCGGTCTTGCAGTTGGTGCAGATCTTGCGCACCAACCGCTGTCCAATGACGGCCTCCAAGGTTGATGAGATCAGATAGGGTTCCACATCCATGTCAATCATGCGGGTTATGGCTCCGGCGGCGTCGTTCGTGTGCAACGTGCTGAAGACGAGATGTCCCGTCAGGGAGGCGTGGACTGCAATATGGGCGCTCGTCAGATCCCGGATTTCACCGATCATCAAGATGTCGGGATCCTGACGCAGGAAGGCGCGCAAGACTCGTTCAAACGAGTTGCCAATGGCCTCGTTGATCGGAACTTGGATAATGCCGTCAATCTCATATTCCACCGGATCTTCGGCGGTCAGGAGTTTGCCTTCCACCGTATTCAAACGGCGCAATGCCGAGTATAGCGTTGTGGTCTTGCCAGACCCCGTGGGACCCGTCACGACAATGATCCCGTTGGGTTTGTCCAAATCGAGAAGGAACTGCTGCATCACATCGTCGGGCATGCCCAGGTTGTCAATGTCGAGCGAAACGACACTACGGTCCAAGACACGCAACACGACGCTTTCCCCAAACTGTGTTGGCAGGCACGACACACGAAAATCAATCTGGCGACCGGCAATCGTCAACTGAATGCGGCCATCCTGGGGTAGCCGGCGCTCGGCAATGTTCAGATTGGACATGACCTTCAGGCGCGAAATCACCGGCAGTGCCAGTTTCTTTGGCGGGGGTGCCATTTCGTATAGCGCGCCATCCACCCGGTACCGGATCTTGAACTCGTTCTCGAAGGGTTCAAAGTGGATATCAGATGCCCGGTCCTGAACTGCCTGATAAAGCACCAGATTGACAAACCGGATAACCGGAGCCGAACCTGCGGCTTCCTCGATACCCCTGTCGTCGACAGCGGCCCCCAACTCCATCAACTTGTCGGTCGCTTCAATTTCGGATTCAAGGGCCGACAGCATCTCCGTCACCGAGGCACTATCGTCCCCATACAACTGGTTGACATGCGTCCGTATATCCTCTTCCCGGGCCATGACAAGGGAAACATCCCTCGAAAGCACAAACATCAGTTCATCCAATTTCGACGGACTCATCAGTTCATAACTCGCCAGTGTGACCGTGTTGGCTCCCTTGTCCACTGGGATGACCATGTACATCCGCGCCACACTGGTGGGAATTGAGTGTACCACATCCGGAGGGATGTCGGTTGCCGGCAGGTTGATGACCCGGGTGCCGAGACTTTCCGCCATCAATGCAAGCAAGGCCTCTTCGGGAAGTATCTCCATATCAACGACGATGGCGCGCACCGTCTTGCCGGTACGCTGATGCTCATCGCGTATTTCCTGGACCTGTTCCGCACTGACCAACCCCTGGGTCGCCAGAAGTTGCAGGACCGGGTCGTTATATTGAACGTCCGCCATAATGCATCACCTCTTCTTGCGATGAGCCTCTTCCAGCTTCACCACAATGGACTCGGGATCCTGAGCTTTCGTGATCAGATCCTCGTAACTGATTTTGCCGGCTTCGTAGAGAGCCATCAGGTGGGCATCCAGGGTGATCATCCCCCACTTGGCTCCCGTTTGAATTTCCGAGGTGATCCGGTAGGTTTTGCTCTCGCGAATCAACGCCTGAATGGCAGGTGTTGAAATCATGATTTCAAAAGCCGCCACGCGGCCCGGCCC
Source organism: uncultured Verrucomicrobiota bacterium (assembly GCA_964535015.1). Taxonomy (GTDB): domain Bacteria; phylum Verrucomicrobiota; class Kiritimatiellia; order CAIKKV01; family CAITUY01; genus CAZDUS01. Next base: position 115,561 of record CAZHRU010000001.1, read on the forward strand.
ATCGGCCTTGACCAGCAGAAGCTGGGAAATAACCGCGATAATCCCTGACGCCAATTGGGTCCGCACTTGCGCCTGCTGTCCCATGGGAAAGGCGTCCACAATTCGGTCAACGGTGCGCGCCGAACCGGTCGTATGCAACGTGGCCAACACAAGGTGCCCGGTTTCCGCCGCGGTGATGGCCGCCGTCATTGTTTCAAGGTCACGCATTTCGCCAACCAGAATCACGTCCGGGTCCTGACGCAGCGCACGCCGCAGAGCCTCGCTGAACGAGGGCACATCCACGCCGATTTCACGCTGGGTCACCACGCACTTCTTGTGGCTGTGATAATACTCAATGGGGTCTTCCACCGTAATGATATGCGCGTCACGCTCCTCGTTGATCAGGTTGATCATGGACGCCAGCGTGGTTGTCTTTCCCGACCCGGTGGGACCAGTCACCAGAATGAGCCCGCGCGGACGGAAGAGCAGTTCCTTCACCTGCGGGGGCAGTCCGATGCCCTCCAATGACATCAATGACGATGGGATCTGGCGCAGCACCATGCCTACGGCGCCTTTGGCCTTCAGAACACTCACACGGAATCTGGCGGCAGTGCCAAAGCCAAACCCGAAGTCGGTTCCCCCGCCCTCCCTGATCTTCTGCTGATGGTCTTCCGAGGTAATGCTCTTCATGAAGCGCTCGGTATCCTCGGGTGCCAGCGGCGTGGCATCGATGGGCTGCATGTGCCCGTGAATACGCAGAACCGGGGGCACCCCCACTTCAAGGTGAAGATCCGATGCCCCTTCGTCGACCACCAACTGCAGGAGGTCGCTCATCTCGATCTGGCTGCTGTTAATCATTAGCCGTCGTCTCCCATGGTGGCTCGTAAGACTTCATCAAGCGTCGTGGTCCCGATCACGACCTTTCGCAATCCATCCTCACGCAACGTGCGCATTCCCAGTTCGCGGGCGCGCTGCCGGATTTCCAGCGCGCTCACCTTGTCAAAGATCATCCTCTGAATCTCGTCGTCGATGACCAGTATCTCAAAAATTCCCATCCGCCCTGAATACCCCGTGAGCGAGCACTTGTTACAGCCCCGCCCCCGGAACAACTGGATGCTGGAAAATTGCTCTGCCGCCGTCCCAAGCAACTTCAATTCCGTAGCGGTCGGTTTATGTTCCTCGCGGCAGTGCTCGCAGACACAACGCACCAGGCGCTGCGCCATCACCGCGCGCACGGATGAGGCCACCAGAAAGGGCTTCACCCCGATATCCTGCAAGCGGGCAATGGCACTCGGAGCATCGTTGGTATGCAGGGTGCTGAAAACCAGGTGACCGGTCAGCGATGCCTCCGTGGCAATGCGCGCCGTTTCCTGGTCGCGAATTTCACCAATCATCACAACGTTGGGCGCTTGCCGAAGAATAGACCGAAGCGCCGCCGCAAACGTCAGGCCGATATCTTCACGCACCTGCACCTGGTTGATGCCTGACATCTGGTATTCGACAGGATCCTCGACGGTGATGATCTTTCGATCCGGGCGATTGACATGATTGAGGCACGCATACAACGTCGTCGTCTTCCCTGAACCCGTCGGGCCGGTCACGAGAAGAATTCCATCCGGCAATCCGATCAAGCGCATGAAGGTTTCCTGGTCGTCCGCCAGGAATCCCAGTTTAGGTAGTCCGAGCGCCAGATTCTGCTTGTCAAGAATACGCATGACGACGCTCTCGCCATGGCCTGTGGGTACCGTGGAAACACGCAAATCCAGTTCGCGGCCCTTGATGTTAACCTGAATGCGCCCGTCTTGAGGAACCCGTTTCTCAGCGATCTTCATGTTAGCCATGATCTTCACACGGCTGATAATGGCGGCTTGCAGCCGCTTGGGCGGACTATCCACTTCGTGCAAGACTCCGTCAATCCGGTAGCGTACCCGGAATCGCTTTTCCAGCGGTTCCAGATGGATGTCCGATGCGCGATTCCGATGCGCTTCATAAATGATCAGACTGACCAGTTTGATAATGGGAACATCCGATTCCGTGACATCCGCCTCTTCCCGCATGTCTGCACGGCCCGCCGTTACCATGGAAACCGTTCCCTCGGTAAGCTGGTCAATCATGGTTTCCACGGACGCCTCACGCTGATAGTAGCGATCCAGTGCGACCACGATTTCCCCCGGCGGCGCCACAACACCCTCGATATCAGTCTTGAGCACATAGCGCAGACTGTCGAGCGTATCCACTTCCAAGGGGTCCCCAATGGCAACCGTCAATACATTGTCGTGCTTCGATACCGGGATAATCTTGTACTTGCGTGCTACATCCGCAGGAACCGCCGCCAATGCCTCGGGAGGGATCGGCAGATTCGCCAGACTGATCATCTCCATGCCAAATCGACTGGCCAAAACCCGCAGGATTTCTTCGGGCTCAATCAGTTTCAGCGCGATCAGTTCATCGAGGGTATTCCCCCGGTTGGGATTATCCCGCAGAACCTGATCGATGTTTTCGGTCGTGATAAGTCCTTCTTCCTTAAGGACTTCCAGGACATATTCATCGTTGGCCGTCAAACCGCTCTCCTTGTTTTGCCTACGGCAGTCAATATACCCGTGCTTATACCATCATTACTCACGGCGGGTCAATCAACCCGCGTGCCCCCCGCGTTTTCTTAGGGAGCAAGCCGTTTCACCAGCATCTCCGTGGCCATCTGCGGGTTGGCTTTCCCCTTGCTCAACTTCATGACCTGCCCAACCAAGAATTTCAAAGCGGCTTCTTTGCCAAGACGGTAATCCTGAACGGACTTCGCGTTGCCGGCAATGGCTTCATCAACGATCTTCTCCACAGCGCTCGAATCACTGACCTGAGCCAGTCCGCGGTCCCGCACAATGTCCCCCGCCCTCCCCCCTCCGGCGAGCATTATGCCAAAGACGTCCTTTGCCGTGTTTGAGTTAATCACACGTGTCTCCACCAACTCAATTAACTCCACCAAGGCATCAGGCCTGATTGGGAACTGCGCGATGCTCATCGCCTTCTCCGAAAGCGTTCGCATGATGTCGGTCATCACCCAGTTGGAAACCGCCTTGGGAAAACGGGACCCCATGACCGCTTGCTCAAAATAGTCGCCAATACTCTTCTCTGCCGAAAGTACACGCGCATCGTATTCCGGAATCCCAAACTGCCGGGCAAACCGCTCCCGCCGCTGACTCGGCAACTCCGGCAATGTCGCCGCCCATTCACTGACCAGTGCAGCCGGCAGTGCGACCGGCATCAGGTCCGGTTCCGGAAAGTACCGATAGTCGTGAGCGTCCTCCTTCGTTCGCATGGAGTAGGTCTTGCCTGCGTCCATGTCCCACCGGCGGGTTTCCTGTATAATCCGGCCTCCTGCCAGGAGTACCTCGGTTTGACGCTCGATCTCATAGAGTAAGGCGCTGTGAACTCCCTTGAACGTGTTCAAATTCTTGATTTCCGCCTTGGTCCCCAGTTCCTTCTGGCCCTCCGGACGCATACTCACATTGACGTCACAGCGCATTTTGCCTTCCTCAAGGTTGCAGTCGCTCACGTCCGCATACGTCAGGATCTGCCGAAGGGTCTGCAGATAGGCAAACGCTTCATCCGCCGATTCCAGGTCCGGCTCCGAAACGATTTCCATCAGCGGAACTCCGGCCCGGTTGAAATCAATTCCGCTCCACGATGCCATATGCGAATTCTTGGCGACATCCTCCTCCAAGTGGATCCGCGTCACACCAATGCGCCTTCCCGCCCCGTTCACCTCAATGTCAATGCCCCCTCCGAGGCAAAGCGGCTTGTCGTATTGCGAAATCTGATAATTCTTTGGCATGTCGGGGTAAAAGTAATTCTTCCGGTCAAACTTGCTCCGGGGGTTAATCTTGCACCCCAGCATCAATCCCGACAACACCGTGAGCCGGATCGCTTCACGGTTCATCACGGGGAGACTGCCGGGATAGCCAAGGCACACCGGACACACCTGGGTATTCGGCGGGGCGCCAAAATCGGTACTGCAGGCACAAAACATCTTGGACCGGGTCTTCAACTGCACGTGCACTTCAAGGCCGATGGTTGTTTTGTATTTCGTCATTGCCCTCTCCCGCCTCTAGCGGATCACCGGCCCCTTGCCTTTGACACCTGCCGCTTGTTCGTAGGCGTAACCCACCCGCAACACCGCCGCTTCGCCCCGCGCCGGACCGATGACCTGCAGCCCAACCGGCAATCCGTCCGCCGAAAAACCGCAAGGCACCGAAAGACCGCAAATGCCCGCCATGTTCACCGGAACCGTAAACACATCACCCAAATACATCTGCAGGGGATCCGCACTGTTTGCGCCGATCCTGTACGCAGGCGTCGGCGAAACCGGGGCAAGGATTGCATCACACAGTTGGAAGGCTGCCTCAAAATCATTCCCGATCAGACGTCGAACTTTCTGGGCGCACAGGTAGTAGGCGTCATAATACCCGCTGCTCAACACATAGGTTCCGAGAATGATACGCCGCTTGACCTCCGCCCCAAACCCCTCCGCACGCGTTCGCATGGTGAGGTCAATGGCATCAGTGGCCCCCGCGGCCCGGCGCCCATAACGAACCCCGTCAAACCGGGATAGGTTGGCCGATGCTTCAGCCGTGGCAATAATGTAATAGGCGGCAATGGCCTGACGCGTGTGCGGCAAGGAAATCTCCACCGGTTCAGCGCCCAACTGCCGGCATTGCTCGACGGCCGCGCGGATACAGCGGTCCACATCCTGATCCAACCCCTCGACAAAGTACTCCCTCGGCAACCCCACTTTCATCCCCTTGAGATCGGGAACCAGCGCACGGCGGTATTCAGGTTGCGCATCGGGAAGCGAACTGGAATCCAAGGGGTCATGCCCCCCCATGATTTCAAGAAGCAGGGCGGCATCCCGAACATCCTTTGTCATCGGGCCAATCTGGTCCAGCGACGAGGCGTACGCGGTCAACCCATAGCGCGAAACCCGACCGTAGGTGGGCTTTAACCCCACGCACCCGCAGAAGGAGGCCGGTTGACGGATGGAGCCCCCGGTATCCGTTCCCAGCGCCACAATCGCCTCGTCCGCCGCCACCACCGCCGCCGATCCCCCGCTGGATCCGCCGGGCACCCGATCCATCGCCCACGGGTTCCGTGTCACCCCGTAAGCCGAGTTCTCCGTACTCGACCCCATGGCAAATTCATCCATGTTGGTGCGCCCCAGGAAGACGGCTCCCTCCGCCCGCAGCCGGGCAACGGCCGTGGCGTCATATGGAGCGATGTACCCCTCCAGAATTCGCGAACCACAGGTGCAACGCTGTCCGGCCACATTCAACACATCCTTCAAGGCGACCGGAACACCCAGAAGGCGACCGCCCGCCCCTCTCGCCCGCGCCGCATCCGCCGCCTTCGCCTGGACCAGGGCATCCTCGGCATCCACGCAGAGATACCCCCGGATCGCGCCGTCCGTCTTCTCAATAGCCCTCAGCACCGCCGCTACCGCCTCAACGGAGGAACATTCCCGGCGATCAAGGCGACTGGCCAAGTCACAGGCTGTCAATGTATTCAGTTCGTTACTCACAGGGTCTATTCCACGATTTTTGGGACGACAAATAGGTCCAAACTTTCCTGCGGGGCATTCGCCATCACAATGTCGTGAGCAAGCCCAGGCCGGCAGACATCCTCGCGGAACACATTCTGAATCACGGTGGTATGCGCCATCGGCTCCACCTTGTCCAGATCCAGTCCTCGGAGTTCGTTGAAATAATCAACGATCCGCGCCAGTTGCCCCTGAAATTCTTCGGCTTCGGCAT
>CAZHRU010000002.1:0-85072 GCA_964535015.1 uncultured Verrucomicrobiota bacterium
CACGCCCGCCACAATCTGACTCTTTGTCATCGCCTTAGCCATTGAGCAACTCCTTATGGATGATACTTTTGGAACCGTCACCATGACCGTTCCTTTGAGTCACTATATACGCTACCGCGCCAACGGATGCAACAGTTACTTGCACTTTTTTCAATGTTTACGCGGGTCCGGTCAGGGTCGCAGGAATCCCTGTAAATCCGCTGGACCCCGTGATGAGAACGGCCCTGTCCCAATCCATCGTCAAACATTCCTTTCGACCATACCTCTGCGGCACCGCCGCCAGATTGCCACCGCTTCTCCCGGCAGATACGGCCTCCACACAAAATCCACTCGCGCCATCCGCAACCCATCCCGCCGCAATCCCGCCAGCCGGTCCGTCATCCTCAGCGGTTCCTGCGGAATCACGATCGTCCTGCATCCCCGATGCAATACCATCACCCGCTCACCCGCCCTCGACTCGTATTCCGCCGAACCGCACCCACTACATCCCTTGCCTGCCTCGCCCCGCGATAACGCCACCTGCGGACAACTCTCCGAAATGAACAGAGGCGGATCCTGATAGACCGGCAACACCAGCCGGTCGGCATGCCCCGCCAACAGGCCGCGGATATCCTCCTCCGTGGCCTCCGGCGATAACGTCACCCTCTCGAATCCGAGGTCCGCCAGCATCCGGATCGCCGACCGGTTCATCGCATAAAGCGGCCAATCCGCCGTCAACCCCACCTTGCCGCCACCCTCCCTCAGCATCACCAGGCCTGCCAGCGAAGGCAGTTCCCACCGGTCGTACCCGCATTCCCTCAGAGCGCCGATTCGCCGCACCACCTCGGGCCGATCCCACTCCCGCATGAGTAGCGGCATCGCCAGACGAACCCGCTCCCGTCCGACCATCGACACTAGCGCCTCCAACTGTCGCTTCAGGTTTTCAAGATCATCCACTTCAATTCCCGCCACCACATCGTCAACCCCCTCCCAATCTTCCGCCGTCCACCCCTCCAACGTCGTCACCCGGTCCGTCTTGATGATCCATGACAACGCCGATCTACCCTCCGTTCCCGCCACGGGACCCGCCGCCTCGTCCGCGCGCATCGCCGCCAGTCGCCCGGCCCGCCAGACTCCCTCGCCCGTTTGGAGTGCCTCCACCAACTCACGCCGCAACCGGTTCACCAGCGATACCGGCACAAAGCGCCCATCCGGGTTGTCCACCGCCACCCTACCCGCTTCGTAGGGCGTAGTCCCAAGTTTCCCGAAACTCCCCTGCACCGACGCCTCAACCTGCCGCACATCCTTGCAGGCATCAAGCGCTTCCGCCACTGACACGTCCGCCTCCACCCCTTCGCGCCCCCGGACGCGCCCCTTCATCGTCACCCCTCCCGCCCCAATCCGGATATCCACCTCCAGACCACTGCGCACGCGATACACACCGGGCCGCGGACGCGTAAATCCGTACCGCTGTTTCACCGCCTGCGATGCCGAACAGTAGACCGCCGCTCCTGCTGGAATGACCGGTGCCGGTGTCGGCAGTTGCACCAGCACACTGTCCCGACGTTCTGCCTCATACGCCCCGGTCCACCCCCTGCCTTTGCGCATCACCTGGATCCTATCCACGGCAAACCCAAACGGCTTCTCCGCGCCGGCAAGATCAATCTGAATGCCGTCATGCCGCTCCAGACGTCGCCCGGTGACGAATTGCACCCAGTCCGCACCCGCCAACCGCACCACTCCCACCACCGTCCCAATCCGCGCCCCCCGGTGTCCGACAAAGTCGGGATCAATGGCGCCACCGGTCCGGCGCCCCTTGAAATACAATCCCGTCCACGGACGGCTGAACACCGTCCGGATATCTTCCGCCAACCCCTGCTGTTCAAGAACCTTCAGGGACTGCCCGTCGAGCAGACGCCGGTAGAAATCAACGACGGAGGCCACATAGAGCGCGGACTTCTTCCGTCCCTCAATCTTAAGACTCGCCACACCGGCGCGCTTCAATTCCGGGATCGACTCGGGCACCGCCAGATCCAGCATGGAAAAAGCCAAACCGCCCCCCTGTCCGTCAACAGGCGTAAAAACATCCCGGCAGGGATATGCGCAACGGCCCCGATTCCCGCTCCGGCCGCGCAGTACGGACGAATAGAGGCATAACCCGCTGTAAGAGTAACAAAGCGCTCCGTGGATGAACGTTTCCGTCTCCAACCCGGAATTGGCCGTGATGTCGCCGATCTCCGGAAACGTCAACTCCCGGGCCAGCGTGACCCTTGAAAACCCGCACTCCCGCGCCGCCTGCGCCCCTTCCAGGTTATGGATCGCCAACTGTGTACTGGCATGAAGTCGTAAACCGGGAAAATGAAGCCGCGCCAACCGCGCCACACCCAGGTCCTGGATAATCACGGCATCAACCCCCGCCTCATCCGCGGTCATCAGCGCCTCCAGGACGTCATCCACCTCACGGTCGAGAATCAGCGTGTTGAGCGCCACATACACGGATCGCCGCGGCGTCAACGAGTGCGCATACGCCACAACCTCACCCAGTTGCTCCTGTGTGAAGTTTCCCGCTTCCGCCCTCGCGGAAAAACGCTTTAACCCGAGATAAACCGCATCCGCTCCATAGTGCAGGGCGGCATAGGCGCAGTCGGAATCTCCGGCCGGAGCCAGGAGTTCCGTCACAGCCAGCCCCTCTTCTTCAGCAGGCCATAGAGCAACGCCGTACTCCCGCCCGTGATCCCCCAGACCCACATCCAACCATTGGGATTGTCGGGGCCGGGCCAATGCATCAGGTTCATTCCGTAATAACTGGTGACCACCAGCACGGGCATAAACAGCGTCGCCAGGACCGACAACACCTTGATGACGTGATTCACCTGCATCTGCTGCAGATTCAGATGCACCTGCAACACGTTGGTCAGCGAATCCCTCGCATTTTCCGCCATGGTGCTGATGCGCACCAACTGATCCAGCAGATCGCGATAGTACGGCAACATATGCGGCCGCAGGATCTTGAATTCCCCGTGCGACATGCGCGCCATCATCTCGCGTTGCGGCCACACGATCTGCCGCAACCGCTGCGCCTCCACCTTTAACTTAAGCACACTTTCAAGGATGCTCTGCGAGGGATCCGACAGGACATTCTTTTCCAGTTCGGCAATCTCCACCGTCAGATCTTCCAGCGCCGGCGCATACCCTTCCAGCAGGAAGTCCATGATCGTGTACGTCAGGCGGTCCGGCGCGCGCGCCACTGTCGGCGCATTCTTCAGCACCCGGTCCACCGTGGCGTTGATACACCGCAGCGGATCCCGGTGATAGGTCACCAGGAAGTTCTTGCCGATAAACAGGTCTATTTCGGACGTTCTGAATTCACCGGCATTGTAAGTGACGGCATGAATCACCACAAAGACGTACCCGTCATACTCCTCAGCCTTGGAGCGATCACTCGGGGTCAGACAGTCCTCAACGGCCAGCGGATGGAACTGGAAGACGCCATCCAGAACGGACTTGGCCTCCTCGTCAGTACACTCGCCCACATCCACCCAGAACTGGACCCCTTCGTCCTGCAACACCACCCGGAGCAAATCCAGGGAAAGATCCTGACTGATCAACTTTCCCTGCGTTTGATTGAATACAAATGACCGGACCATATCTCACCCCCTCGGCATCGAACCCACCCGCTTAGACCGACTCCCCTGCCTGGACCTGCGGCGCCACCTTGCGCCCGCGTTTGGCAAACAGATCCATTTGCGGTTCCCTTAGCAGATCGTAATTCTTCAGAATACGCAACACTTGCAGCAAATCCGACTTGTCATAATTCCTGTTGGTCTTGACCATCCTCACCAACTCCGACAGCATCGTCCGGAAGGACAGCACTCCGTCGATGCCCCGGTCCCGCAGCGCCTTCAACATCTTCTCCTTCAATACGCCGGAGGCCGGCAACTCCGGCAGGCACAGCACCGCCGCCACCGGCCCCGCCCCCAGCCGTACCGAGGCCGCATTCCGCACCGCCTGGCTGGCAAAACGCGAAATCTCCGGCGTCTGTTCCAACGTCGTCGCGTAGAACCGCTCCGTATGCCAGCCCCGGACTCCAACCACGGCGCGGGCCACACTCCCCAGATCTGCCGTACTCCAGATCATGTGGTCCGGCGTGCGATGCTCCTGCACCTGGGGGTGGACAATCAGAAGATCCAACTCCTCGTCCGCTTTCTTCTGGCGCGACGACGACACGTATTTGCACGGTTGACTCGTCAGAAAACCGAGTTGCTCGAAATATTCACGGGCGATCCATTCACTGACAGCAGACATTCCACATCTCCGAAAGTAGTTCTTCAGATACTTCGCATCCCGTCGTCACCGAACCAAGACGTTCGGCCAAAACAAACCGCGGGCGCGTCTGCAACGTCTTCTTGTCGGACAACATTGCATCCCACAACATTGCCCACTCGATCCCGTTGCCCTTCGCTGTCTTAATCGGTAATCCCAGCCGCCGCAACAGATCCGTAATCCGCCCCGCCTCGCCATCCGACAACCCCTGCTTCTTTACCGACACCCGCGCGGCGAAATGCATCCCGATGGCCACGGCCTCGCCATGCAACCATCGTCCATACCCGCCCACTTTCTCGATCGCGTGCCCCAGCGTGTGCCCGAAATTAAGAATGGCCCGGGGTCCGATCTCCCGCTCATCCATCGCCACCACCTCGGCCTTGATTTCGCAACATCGCGCAATAACCGCCTCCAGCAACACCGGGTCGCGCCGCAAAAGATCATCCACCCGCCGCTCCATCAACGCAAAAAAGGCCGCATCCCAGATCACCCCGTACTTGACCACCTCGGCGAGTCCGGAAACGTATTCCCGCTCCGGCAGGGTCCCCAGCAGATCCAGATCCGCGTCCACCTCCACCGGCTGATGAAACGCCCCCACCAGATTCTTCCCCCGGTTCAGATTCACTCCGGTCTTCCCGCCCACGGAACTGTCTACCATCGCCAGCAGACTTGTCGGAACCTGCACAAAACGGAGACCCCGTAAGTAAGTGGCGGCCACAAACCCGGCCAGGTCGCCCACCATCCCGCCTCCCAACGCAACCACGACGCTGTTTCGATCCAGCCGGTTCCCGGCGGCCTGCTCATACAGCAGTTCCACGCACGCAAGTGACTTGGAGGACTCTCCCGCCGGAACCACCGCCGCAATCGTCTCCAGTCCCTGCTCCATCAGCCGGCGCCGGCACGACTCCCCGTGGAACCGGTCCACATTGGAGTCAGAAACCACCAAGGCTTTTGCACCACGGGTGGCTCCCATCGTCGACGCCAACGACACTCCCCGCCCGATGAAGATGGGATAGGAGCGCTCCCCCAACTTGACTTCAACTGTCTTGCCCATCGTCGCTCTCCATTCCGGCCCCGCCCGGAGCCATCAGTCGCTTACCTATAGCACGATCGTCCCGGCCTCACAAGTTCACTGGCGTCACGCCCTGTCATCCCCCTGGTCGTCGTCATTCATCTCATCGCTTCCAGACGTCGAGTGGGCGTCAAGGTAACCCTGGAGAATAACCTGCGCGGCCAACTTGTCGCGGACCTCCTTGCGCCGGGCCCGCGATACATCCGCCGACACCAGCATCCGCTCGACCAGTCCGGTGCTAAGGCGCTCATCCCATACCTCAACCTCCAACCCGCGATCCCGTAGCCGCTTGAGAAAAGCCTCCACCTGCAGCGCCATCGGCCCCTTGGTCCCGTCCATGTTCAACGGGATCCCCACCACCACCCGGACCGCCCCTTTCTCCTCCGCCACCTCGCCCACTGCCCGCGCGGCCTCCGTTTCTGAAAGCACATCACGAGTGAATAATGGCGTGGCCACAATCCCCATCGCGTCACTGATGGCAAATCCAACCCGCCGGGTCCCGTAGTCCACCCCCAGCACACGCCCCGCCTTTGCCTGATTCATCACGAGCGATGTGATCCTCAACGTCAACGGTACAACGCCGTCTGGGGACGACTCGTCCATGTGTTGTAGTAGCGCATGGCCAGCCGCCACCATGGCGACAGCGCGGACTCCCGGAGGCGCCAGACTTGATGGTGCAGTTCCCCCACGGCTTCGGCATTCATCAGAATGGCCATCTGCTCCCGCCGATCCAGCGATGCGGGCCCTTTGGCCAGAAGCCGCTCCTGCAACTCCTTCAACCGGTTGGCACGATGCCCGGCCCCCTGCTTCCGCCGGAGTAACGAGCGATGCGACGCATTCACGTACGGATCAAGAACCACCTGCATCAACCCGTAATGCGGCACCAACCAGTCCGGCGGCAACAGGTGCCGGCGTATCGCCCGCAGATTCTTAGCCAGATGACGAACCACCGACGGCGGGTTGTTTTCAACCGGGATGCTGAACATGCCAACCCGCCTCAACCACCGCCCCACTCCGGTCATGCTTAACACCGCTGAAAGCGGAATGGACCCCATCAATCCAAACGTCACCGGGCTTAACCACCAGAAAAAAGCCGTGTTGATGCGGAAGGCCAGTAGCGCCCACGCCAACCCCACCAGGGTGTGCCCAAGGTGGGATTTGACGATCCCCTCCCAGTCCACCCCATCACCGGCATCCCGCGTCTGGGCACCCCACGGCACCTCACGCCCACTCAGGATTTCCATAACAAAACGGGTATTGAACAGCATCTGCACCGGCGCAAGCAGGGCCGACAAGATGTGCTCAATAACAAACCCGAGCAGGACCCGTGCCCCCCCCCCAAACGAACGACGTCGCTCCCTGTTCACCAGCGTCAACACCACCGCCAACGCCTTTGGCAACGTCAGCAACCCCAGTGTCACCGTGAACAACAGCAACGCCAAACGCCCGCCCCCAATGTCGAGGAACGACGAAAACCCCACATCGGAGTCGAACCGCATCGCCGCCCCCGAGGCCCAGTAAAGCCATCCGGCTATGGTCCCCAGCACCAGGAACGCCAGCCATAGGGGCGAGGCCAGATAGGACAAGATCCCCAACAGCAGGTGCAACCGGTTGATCGGATGGAACCCGCCCGCCGTGATCAGCCACGCATGTTGCAGATTACCACGGCACCAGCGCCGGTCACGCCGCGCATGATCAATAAACGTGGGCGGAAGATTCTCATAACTCCCGCCCAGTTCATACGCCATCCACACCTCGTAGTTTGCACGGCGCATCAACGCCGCCTCCACATAGTCATGGCTCATGAACCGCGCATTCTCCCCCGCCTCACCCGTCACCATCGGCAACCCGCAATGCTCAATGAACGGCGCCACACGGATGATCGCATTGTGCCCCCAGAAATTGCCGCACCCCGCCTGCCAGAAGTTCAGTCCCGCCTGAAATACCGGACCGTACAATGTCCCGGCAAACTGCATCAACCGCGCAAAAAAGGTCTGCCCCTGGATCGGACTGGGCACCGTCTGAATGATCCCCGCCTGCGGATTGACTTCCATCATCTGAACCAACCGGACCAGCGTATCCGCATTGATCAGGCTGTCGGCATCCAGAACCACCATGTACCGGTACTTGCGGCCCCACCGTCGCAAAAAGTCGCTGATATTGCCGCTTTTCCGGTTCAGGGCCACATTGCGCTTCCGGTAAAAGATGCGCCCGAATCCCTTGACCTGCTTGCATAGATCAATCCATGCCACTTCCTCCTCGATCCATTTGTTGGGATCATTGGAGTCACTAAGAATGAACACGTCGAACCGCCCGATGAACCCGGAACGCACCAGATCCAGATACATCGTCCGAAGCCCCTCGTAAACACGGCTCACGTCCTCATTGTAAATCGGCACCGCAATCGCCGTCGCCGGAAGATCGTCAACCTTCGGCAGCGACTCCGGCACCGTCCGCGACAAACTGAACGGATCACGCCTGCGCAACAGGATCAGGAACCCGCACAACGCCTGCACAAATCCAATCATGACCATGCCGAACAGCGGAACGAACAGGACCAGGATCGCTTTCTCAATCCCCGTCATGCCTCCCCGCCACAGAATGTCAGCCATCACCCAGGTCGCCAGGCCCGTCATCACCACCACAGTGGTAAAGAAGAAGACCTGACGACGCCAGGATCGGCGTAGCGGACTGATGGGAATGGTTCCAAGGGCACTCATTTGTTTAACGGCGGGTATACAGGAACAACGCCACCAACAGGGCGGCAAAGACAAGCCACATAAACAGCGTCTTGATGATGGGGAACCGTTCCAGCGTTTCCATCGCCGACCCGGCCAGTTCAGGAATCAATCCACGGTCAAGGGGGCGCGGCACCATGCTGCTGACTTCCAGTTCAGGCCCCGTCTTGACCAATCGCGCGTGCAGAGTCTCCGAAAACCCCGGCGGCGCCTCCCGCGGGTTCAGAAACGCGTTCGGCCAGCGCATGGGCGCATCGCACAAATACAGCGCCAGATACGCCTCATCCATCGTCGCCGGCCGCCCCAGTTCGGGGCGTTGCAGCAGTTCCGCCATCCAACTGGCGATCATCGCCCGCGTCTCGTCAATCGCCAAGGTCGCCAGATTCTCGGCGTTCCCCGCCTGCCGTTCCAGCGCCCGCTGAAGAATCACCGCCGCCAGCCTCGCCCGATGGAGCCGGCTCGACACCCGGCAGGCACGAAGGTAGTTCTCAACCTTCTCAAACGCCTCATCCCATTCCCCGGCCTTCTCCGGATTCCAGGACGGCAGTGCTATGGAGTCCAGTGGTACGTCCACGTTTCGGTGCATGGCACTCCATCCTTGCGCAGTTCCGCGCGCAGTTCAACCGCCGTTGCCGAGTCTTCCGCATACACATCAAACGCAATCCGCCACGTCCGGTTAAATGCATTGTACTCGTCAGACTTGGCCGACAGGTGCCCGCCGGTAACGCCCACCGATGCCTCCGGTTTCACCGCCCCCTCACCGGGCGGCGTGGGCCACGCAAACTCCAGCACAAATTTCCGGGCCCGCGGTTGCGGCGGTCCAAGGATAGCCCCCGATTTCATCGACACGACCCTTGCCTTCGGAGGCAAACTGTCGTTTTCGTTATACCAGACAATGTCATAGGAGAACTCAGCCCAGTCCCCCGGCCCCAGCGCTTTGGCCGGCTCCCAGAACGCCACGATATTGTCATGGAACTCCGAATCCGTCGGAAGTTCCAGTAACCGCACCGCCCCTGCTCCCCAATCCCCAACCGGCTTGATCCACCCTGATGGACGCCGGTGGTACGAACACTCCATATCCTGATAAGAACCAAATGAACGCTCACGCTGGATAAGACCAAACCCCTTGGGATTCTTGTCCTGGAATGCGCTGAAACGTAACCGGCCGTCGTTCTCCAACGGACGCCACAACCATTCGTTATTCCCGTTGGCAATCAGCAGACCGTCGGAATCGTGGACCTCGGGCCGGAAGTCATCAAACCGCCTGGCATTGTTCTTGCCGAACCAATACATGCTGGTGAGCGGCGCAATTCCATAGTTGATCACATTGGTCCTGGCAAAAACCGCCACCCGTGTGTGCATAACGGTCTCCGCGCCCGGAACAATCACGAACGATGCCGCCCCCGCCACACTCGGACCATCGAATAGCCCGATCACCCTGATCTCCTTCCCGTCCTGACCGGGGCGATATACCCAGAAATCCTCAAACCGTGGAAATTCCTCAGGCACATTCACTCCACAGTTCACCGCCACCGCCCGCGAGGACAGCCCGTAAATCAGACCCTTTGGCAACGCCCGGAAATAACTCGCCCCCTGGAAAACAATCAGTTCATCAAGATACTCGGTAGTGTTCAGCGGGTAATGAATCCTGAACCCCGAGAATGTCAACCCGCGTACGTCCATCCAACTGAGTTTAACCAGCGGCCCGTAGTCGAACAGCGACCGGTCGAACCCGAAATCCTGCACGTTCTCGCCATCCACCAAATGCATGTAGATCTGGTCGGTCTGACCACCGGCCGGATGAAAGAACTGGAGTTGGAAGGGAAGACGCTCTCGCCGCCACACCGCCTCGCGTGTGTCGTAACGGATATCGCGCATCTGGTCATAGGAGAGTTCCCTCAGACGCGCCGACAACGGCCGCCGCATATCCTTGTAGGGGGCCGTGGCCATATCACGGGCCATCCCCTTGATACGCTCAAAATCAGGCGCACGCTCCCGCTCCGCCGATGACACATTCCCGGGGTCTACGAACAAAAAAGCGCCGATGACAAAAACCAATCCCTGCGTCAAAGCTCTATTCATAGACATTGTCGTTTATGAAACCCCCCGTTTAGACTCGCACAGGGACCCCCCTGAATCGGAGGTATTTATAATCCGATCCGATGGCCATTAGCAAGCCTAAAGCCCCTGCCGACGATCAATCATGAACCGTGTAGGGTACGATGCACAACTCCCGCAACATGAGATCAATACCTTTCTCCGGGTCCGGACTCCCGATCAGCACCACCTCCCGGATTCCCGTCAGCCCCGGCGTCGCAGGCAGCGGAATTCTCAACTCCGCTTCCGCCGCCCCCGTGTTCTCAAACCGAAATGCAATCAGATTGGCCACACGCCGACTACCGCTCTCCCGGTCCTCAAACGCCAGTGTCGCCCCCACCGCCGAACCGTTATTGCAGTACCGGATCCGCAACTCACCGTCCGATGGCGATACCCCGCCCAACCGTCCGGGAAACGTCCAGGTAATCGCGCCTTTCTTCCCTGGGGCGCCCCACAACCGATACGCACCTTTCACGGCCTGCCCCTGGATACCGCCGCCACCCGGCGACCAAACCACCGCCTTTGCCTCCACCCCCAACAGGTCCACCCGCTCACCCCACGGATACACCCGCGCCCAATCCCCCGCAAACCCCCGCTCATCAAGATAGCGACTCATCGCCACCGACCCCCGCCCAATCCCCCCAAGGATCAATGACATCACATGCGCCGCCGTCTGACACTCCACCCGTTCCCCGGTATCCACCCTGACCCCCTCCCACGGGCCGTGCCTCGTAAACAATCCCGAAATACCCGACCACTGCTCCCCGAGAAACTGCTCGACCTCTTCCGGTAGAATCGAATACGCCACCCCCACTGTGTACAACGACGGGGCATTGGTAACTCGTGGCTTCGGGTCAACCGCCAGTTCCGGAACCCCTGCCCGCCCCGTATACTCGATACCATTGCCGGTGTAGGACTCCGTCAGGAACCCGGGTAACCGGTGTTGACGCGAATAATCAAGATTGATCCGCACCGCGTTCTCCAGGACCGCACGCCACCCGGGAACCGTTAACTCCCTCATAAACAACGACAATCCAAACGCCTGGAATGCCGACCCCTCCCATGGCGCCAGGGTGAAAACATGCCGGCCTCCCTCCGTAATCCTGCCTTTGATCCAGAACCCGAGGTTGCGCAGTGCGTCCAAAGGCATCCCATAACGGATCACCACAAACTGGGTGGGCCCCCGGAACTCGTTGACCAGATAATCCGAATACCCCGCCTGCCACTCGCCGCCATCAACCGCCCACCCCACAAACCGCCGGTCAGACGCGTTCCATCCAAAACGGAACAGTCCACGCTTCGCATCGTACAGGTATTCATAACCCGGCCGCTGGGCTTCAATGAAGAACTCCAACTTTTCGCGGATTCGCCCTGCCGTCGCGGTGTCCCGCACCCCCGGATCCATTAGCGCGCCCTGCGTCTTTGCAACGGACGCCGCCAAGTTCGCGTTATCCCCATAGATGATCTGCAACACCCGCCGGTCAAGAATCGCCAAAATCCTGGCCCGCATTTCCGCCCTGTCATACACCGCCAGTTCACCGGTGAATCCACCCTCCCCGTAATCCCCCTCCCGAACAATGTCCGCCCCCTCGTCGCCCTGCCACGCCTTCAGCCATCCGCGCTGGCTCAGGGCCCGCCACACCGCTTCGCCTTCCACAGGCCCGAATGCCTCACGGAACTCGCTCTTGCTTGCCACCGAGGCCAGCGGGGCTTCCCTACCCTTGGCCCCAAACCCCATGAAGTTGCACAACAAACCACGATCACTTAACTGTGGGTCACGTTGATCCGCCAGCAGACTATCCGTCAGGTGCTCCAGCCGCACCAGTGCTTCCGCCCGCGACACATACGGCGAATCCGCGTACCCGCCCGCCACTTGCGCAAGCAATTCCATCCATGCCCCGATCGCCGTCAACTGCGTGAATCCGCGTAACCGTAATCCGGTCTTCGGATCGTCATTCCACCCCTCGCGCGGATACCCTGATTTCGGCTCAATCAATCCATGCTCGGGACGGAGATACTCCATCGCATTGGCCAGCAACCGCGTCATATGGGTATGGCGCGCATTCACCGTCGAAAAAACACACCGCTTGCTACGCGTCTCCCCGGCCGGCGCACGACCATGACTGCCCACGCTCACACACCCGGCGACCACGACCGCAATCCCCACCGCCATCAACCCTGTCATCCACCCGTCACATCTCATTACTCCACTCCCTCCGCACTGCCACCACCCGCAGATCACCGCGCGGCTCCGCCAGATCATCCGGCAGGCGGACCTTGTTGTTCTCCAACCGCGCCCCCACAACACCTTCCAGCGCCTGTCGCACCATCCAGGCCGCCGCCCCCGTATAACCGTTCCAGATCATCCGCCCGGGTTCAACCTCCGTCAGGTAATCCGCCGCCTGCTTGTTCGGCTGCCCTCCATAGACATCAATCCGGTCCTCCCCCGTATGATCCAATGGCGAGATCTTCCGCCATAACCGGATCGCCGCCGCGCGATAGGTTGCCGCCCCCTCTCCGTCCCCCGCCGCCCGTCGCGCCTCCGCCAACAACCGCGCCGCCCCCACCAACCATTGCACCCCGTGACTGTACATCCCGTTCTCGCGCACGCCTTCCGGATACTGACTGACCCGCCCAAAGTGCGGACGGGTCCCTGCGTGAATCGCCGGCCATCCGAGCAACACCACCAACTCCCGCTCCAGAATACCCAGCGCGGTATCAAATCCCCGGCGGGCACGGTCAGCATCCGCTCCCGCCATCACCGCCCAGGCGACCGTCAACGCATCCACCTCCCACGCCCCCCCTCCCGCCACCCCAATCTCCGTCCCGTCATCATGGATGGCCCGCAAATACCGATCCCCACGCCACGTCGCCTCCAGCGCCTGCTTCAACCCCTCCAACCACCGCCGGTACTCCGCCGCCACGCCCGCCCCGCGCCGTCGTTCAATATGCGGCATGAACTCGCGCAACACGTACGCCAGGAAGAATCCCAGCCACACACTCTCCCCGCGCCCCTCACTGCCAATCTCATCAAAACTGTCATTCCAATCGCCCGTGCCGATCAGCGGCAACCCATGCCGCCCCATCCGCCGCCGCCGCACCAGATCCAACGCCCTCATCACGTGATCAAACACCGTCTCGACCACCGGCGACCGCAACGGGAATAACCCCATCCCCCCCTTGCCTTCCGGCAACGGCAACAACGGCGTTTCCGTGTCCAGATAGGGAACCCGTTCATCGAGAATCGTCTCGTCCCCCGCCATCCGCACATACTCCGCCACCCCCCACCCCAACCACAGCAGGTTGTCGGACGCATGCGATCTCGACGCCAACCCGGTCTTGCCATTCATCACAAAGAACCAGTGCACCGTGTCGCCCTGGATGAACTGCTGACCCGCGTGGAGCAGCAATTGCCGCCGGGCCAACCGCGGATCCGCCCAGATCAGGTTGACCGCATCCTGCAGTTGATCCCGATACCCGAATGCGCCACTGGCCTGGTAAAACCCTTTCCGCGCCCACAAACGCTCCGCCAGCGCCTGGTACTTGAGCCAGTACAAAAGATGATCGAACCCGCGATCCGTTGTATCAACCGTCACCGTCCGGCTATACCCGTTCCACCACCGACGCGTGGCGTCCAATTGCGCATCGGCATGATCGGACCGCGCATACACCGACATCCATCGCTCCGCCTCGGCACTCGAGTCCGCTTGCCCCAGTATCACGACCACCGTGCGCACCTCCCCCGGCGGCACTTCCAGTCCCACCCGTAACCCCGCCACCGGCCGATCATCGCCATCGTCCCCACTCATCGCCCCCTCGACACCCTCAACCCACCTCGGATGCGCCACACTCCGTCCGCCACCAAAGAACTCGCCCCGCCGCATCACCACCGCATCCGGCGCCGGATTCATCGCCGCGAACGCGGGCCCGCTCCGGAATGTGTTACGCGGATTCTCAAAAAGCACCCCATCCCCATCCGCCGACAACCACCGCCGCAACACACCCGCATGTTCCGGACGGTTGGCCAGCACCATCTCGAAATACGCCGCGCATTGGAAATGCCGTGCCCGCCCGCCCTCGTTCCGCACTCTCAGCCGGTAGACGCCCAACGGCTCGTCCGGCGGCACAAACACCGTCAGCTCCGTGGCAAGCGTTCCCTGCCGCATGTGGAATACCGCGGAACCGTCCACACGAAACTCTGTCTCGTATCGCGCCCCGCGTTCGCGCAGCGGCTCCCATGTCGGCGAGTACCACGCCCTTTCATCCTGATCGAATAGATACAGGGCCTCGCCCGGCAGTTCGCGCGTAACCACATCCGCCCAGTCCGGCGTCAACCGGTTCTGCTGCGAATTGCCATTCGCCGAGGTGTGCAATCCGCGCTGGGTCACCGCCATGACGTGCCCCATGGCATTCGCCATGGTGTGATCAAATGCACGCGGCGTGAAAGGCGTCAGCACCCGCAGAACCCGCCCCCCATCCTCATATCGCGTATACGGTCCCGTCACGCCCCCGGGACGCTCACCATGACCCAGCCGCACCGCAACGGCACCGCACGTTGCCGCCGGAAAGGGTGTCCCGCACCCGGTTCCATCCCGCCACCGCCGCACCTCCGCCTCGGCCTCAGCCATGGACCCCGCACATCCCACCCGCAACCGCACCGTCTCCTCCGCACCCGGCGCCACCTCAACCCGCAACGCCATGCACCCGATCGCGTCCAGCAACGGACAGGGCCCCACGCTTTCCGGGGCACGCCACCGGTTCTCGCGCACTGCCTCTGGCGCCCACACCGTCCCCGCCCTCCCGATAAACTCAACCCGGGCCATCTGAATCCCTTCCGGCTTCCTGTCCGCCGCCAGAAATCCAACCTGGTGCGTCTGTCGGTGTAACGCCAGAACCGCATCCATCTCCGACCGGTACGACACCTCGGGGAACAACCGGTTGTACTGCGTGTGATTGCGGTCGGCCTCCGCACTGTTGAGTACCCATTCCAGATACGGAATCACCCGCAGGGACCTGCCCAGCACCCCGGGATTGCGTACTGTGATCACCCACGACTCCACCGCCCGGTCCTCGTCCGGCAATTCAATCCGGATGACCACCTCCAGTCCCTGCACTTCATGCCGCATCGTCAGCGCCTGCTCATCGCCCGACATCGCCGGCAACGTCCCAACCTCACCGGGATAATTCCCCGCCAGCGGCCAGCAGCTCCATGGGCCGGATGCGCCCTCCTGCCGTTCCGCCAGGAACAACGCGCGTCCCGCCGGATCACGCCCATCATAGGAACGCCGATGCACATCGAATCCCCGTTCCAGGTACTCGGCCCGCATTCCTCCGTCCCGGGCCAGCGTGAAGGAATAGACATCATTAACCAGTTTCAACGATGCGGGCCGCCCGGCGCGCCGCCTCAACACCCGCCCGCGCCACACGCCTGCCACAACCGCCACAGCAGCCACCACCCCCCCCGCTTCCAACCCCAGGACCACGCCCGACTGTTGCCAGACCTGCTCCACCCAGGACACCCCCCCCAACTTGATGGCCTGGGATTGCGCCCAGACTCGATCCCAAACGGCACCTGCCGGAATGTAGAACGGCAAGAGTAACGGCGCCCATGTCGTGAACCGCTTGACCCCCTCAGGGAAACACCGCGACGTCGCATCCGCCCCAAGGAACCGCGCCACCCTGGCATCCAATCGTTCCATCCCGATGAAACTCAGGTTCACCAGCGTCGCCACCCGCAGCCCCATGTGGTCAAGCCAGATCAGCACACGGAAAGCGTCGTACGCCAGCACCCACATGAAGACCGTCACACTCCACGCCTCAAACCCCTCGCGGCCAAGCCACAGACTCTGACCAATGCAACACAGGGTGCGAATACCCCCATCCTGATTATACCAGGTCGGCACCGGCATCTGACGGAGGAAGGTGAAGATGATCGGCGCCATCCACAACCCCCATCGCAACACGAAGATCGTCCCTTCCGCCAACTCCGTGACCCCGTCCCGCGTGAACAACCTCCGCAACGGTGCCATCTCCCGCTGGAACACCGCCATCAAGGCCGACCGGTTGATCGCGAACAACCATGCCGCCACGCCCCACGAAATCACCCCCGCCAACGCTTCATTCCAGAGCAGGCGCGCGCCGCCCGTGTAGTGCCCCAGATCCAGGAACCCCCACCGGCTTAACAACGGGTACACCTCGTACGGCTTCGCGGCCGTCCCAAACCCCAGATACACCGCCAGTTTCCCGGTAATCACCGGCGTCTGCGCCGCATCCAGATAGAAACCAAGGGCCGCCCCCACCAACCCGCCCAGCATGGCCTTGACCGCGTAGAGCCGCCACCCGCCCACAACACCCCGCCCGGCCCCCCCCAGGACCGCGTCACGCAGGAAACTGATTCCCGCATACGCCGCCACCCCCGCCGCAAACCCCCACCCCGCCCGCACCGGCATCGCCCACGTGATAAACTCGTGCGACCACCCCCACGCCGCCATGACTCCAACCACGGCCCCTCGCCACACCAGCGAATACCGCCGATAGTTCCCCGCCAGACGCCGCACAAAGGATGGACTTCCGTCGAAACTCTCTATCAACGTTTTCGCGAACGGGAAAACCACGCCTCCAGCCACCGCCCATGTCACCAGCGGGGCCGCCGCTACAGACTGCTTCCACCACTCAGACCCGAGCACCAGACCACCCGCCTGCAACAGTCCCATCACCCAACCGCCAAACCACATTCCCTTGCTCGCCCCCGTCCGCGCATACCCCGTAAGTTCAAGCCGCCCATGATGGGCACCCCCGCGCACCGCATCCAGCATCAGACCCGTCAGCAGATACGCTTCCGCCCACAACGCCGCCTGCGAAAGCACGGTGGCGATTATCGCCACCGGCACACGCCACAACCCCGGCACATTCCATCCCCCGGATCCTCCGTCAGCCACCCATGGCGATAGCACCACCGCCACCGCCACCAACGGCAATACCCACAGATCAACACCGCGCGCCTTCACGACTTTCCAGGACCGGAGGCAAACCCAACACACCAGCAGGTTGACCCCCGCCAGCACCACAATCCTCCCCAACGCCAACCCGAGGGGCCCCGACCCCACCCGTAACATCAATTCCCGGTTCGGCAACGCCAGCAACAATCCGAAAAGAAAAGGTATCGCCACCAGCCGAAGACTTGCGGAAACGCTTAACGAACGCCCAGCCACCCCCAGTTTCCGAACCGTGCCCGCCAGGTAGATCACCCAGAACGTAACCGCGCCAAGACGGCTGATCTTCGCCAGATCCACCCCTTGCTCCGCCGCTGTCCAGATCGGCACGTCACTGGCCGCCGTCGCCAGCACGCCCGAAACCAGGGCATGGCACAACGTCTCGCCTGCCGTCGGAAACCGCCCGGCCCGCACCCTTGTGAGTATCCCGGCAACCAGCACCCCTGACAACATCACCACCAACGGGGTAAACGCCGACTGCCCCACCAGGGTCGTCCCGTCACTGACGATTCCCATCACCCCGCCGATTCCCGCCACAACCGCCAACCCAACCCCCAACGCCCACCCAACCCGGCACGGCATCCCGGCCCCGGTCTTTCGTCTCGCTAACAAGGCCGCCACTCCGGCCGCCAACAACGCCACCAGCCCCATCGCCACCCACCGCCCCCATCCCCCCGCCAACACCGCATACCACACAGGCCACCCGACAAATTCCGCCTGCACCCGAAGCACGCCGGATACCGGGGCCCCTCCTCCGGAATGCTGAAGGGCCAATACCCCTTCCTTCCACTCCCCGATCCGATTCCAATCCAAAATCACTTCACCCTGCCGCCGACCAGCCCGTAACACCAGCGGCACCGATTGAACCCCAACCGAACCTTTGATTTCCAATGTCGCCAGAATCGGGAGTTCCGCGCCAGATTCCAGAGTCAAGTGATAGCGCAGGACATGCGCGCCTTTTGCAGGTGAATCAACCCTCTCCGCATTCGCCCATACCCCGGCCCCGCCACCCGGCGGTATCATGAAGCGAAACTGCCAGACCCCACCTTCCCCTTGGTTCAATGAAGCCTGCCCGCCCTTCATGTCAAACGTCCCCTGCCCCCCCGCCCCACGAAGAAAACTATCCGCCTGGCAAACAGAACCAGTCAACACTCCCAAAGCAATAATCAGGACAAACACTCTTCCCATCCAATTCACTCTCTGCCCCCCACAGTTGGCACATTCTGGTAATAGAGCAGTGTCTGGTAATCCCCCCGCGCCGGGATAATTGGATGGGACTTCTGGGAATCAGGCGACAAATTTATCCCTGCACAAACATCATCCCTCATAGCACCACTTGCCCAACGTCCATTCATTCACATCAACATCCATAATTCCCATGCTTCCCATACTTCCCATCCCCCCCTACCCCCGGTTCAGTTCCCGAATGGCAATCAGGCCGTCCAACGTCAGGTTCGGCAATACCTCCACCTTCACGTCCAACCCCTTCACCGCCTGCCCCGCATACCCCCCAGTCGCACAAAACACAACCTCTCGCTCCTCCATATCCCCCACCACTTCATGGAAAATCTCTCGCACCATCCCGCGATATCCCACCATGGCGCCAATCCGCATCGCCTCGCGCGTACTCCGCCCGATCGCCCGGTTGACCCGCCCCAACTGGATCGACGGCAACAACGCCGTGCGTTCACATAGGTAATCGGTCATCATCGGCAACCCGGGCGCAATCACACCGCCCACATACCGGCCATCCCCGGTAATCACGTCAAAAGTCAACGCCGTCCCGAAGTCCGCCACCACCGCCGCGCCCCGGTACCGGTTCCATGCGGCCACCGCATTCGCCAACCGGTCCGCCCCAATGGTCTCAGGATGCGGATAGTCCACCCCAACCCCCAACCGGATCCGGTGACTCACCACCAACGGATCGCGGCCGGTGTAGCGGTTGAGTACATGGCGCCAACAGGGATTGAGCCGCGGCACCACCGAGCACAACACGGCATCCGAGACAGTCCCCGGCGATGCCAATCGCCTCAACAACGTCTCAATCCGCTTCGGATCATTCCCGTCGGACGACGGCAATCGTCCGGTCCGCACCACCCGCCGCCCCACCGCCACCCCGACAGTAGTGCTGGTATTCCCAATATCCACCACAATCACTTTTTCAACTTTGTTCATTGTTAGAGCAACTCCAGCGACAAATCCGCCGCCGGAGCCGAATGCGTCAGCCCCCCGATCGAAATCGCGTCCACTCCCGTCGCCGCGATCGCCTCCACCGTCGCCAGCGTGACCCCGCCCGACGCCTCCAGTTTGCACCGTTTCGCGCACAACTCCACACAGCGCCGCATCAACGCCGGCGTCATGTTGTCCAGCATGATCCACTCCGGCTTGCTCCGAATCGCATCCAGAAGTTCCGCCTCGGATTCCACCTCGACCTCAACCGGAACACCGGGAAACGCCGCCCGCGCCGCCACCACCGCCCCCGCCAAATCGCGAATCCCCGCCTCCATCCAGAACCGCCGGTGGTTGTCCTTGATCAACACCATGTCATACAACCCCATGCGATGATTCACCCCGCCTCCGCATGTCACGGCGTACTTCTCCAGCCGCCGAAGTGTCGGGGTCGTCTTGCGCGTATCAAGGATATTCACGCCAAAGGGAGCCACCTTGTCCACAAACTCGCGCGTTCTGCTCGCGATTCCTGTCATCCGTTGCATGAAGTTGAGCGCCACACGCTCCGCCGTCAAAATGCTCCGAACCGCCCCCTCAATCTCCAGCAGAACCTCATTCGACTGCACCCTCGCCCCATCCTCCACCCGCCGCAGGCACTTCAATCCCCCATCCACCTGCCGGAACACCTCCTCGGCCACCGGCACCCCCGCCGCCACATAACGGCCCCGCGACAGAATAACCGCCCTGCCAACCCGTCCCTCGGGAATCACCGACAACGACGTCACATCCCCGCCGCCAACATCTTCCGCCAAGGCCCGGCCAATCAATTCCCTGATTTCTTCATTCACAATCATACGTCCGGCATTCCTGTCTTTGTGGTAGTCTCTACTATCCCCTCCCTACAGCGACCACATGTACATCCGCGCCGCATTCCCCTGTAAACTGCGAACGGAAATGTCGATGTTCTGTACCGCCTCAAAAAGGGACGCGAACGTAAACTCCTCCTGATAGCGGATGACCTTGACCGTCTGGACCTTCAGCAGTTTGGCGGTCGCTGACATGGCGTCATCCCAGTAACCAATGCGATCAATCAACTTGCACTCAAGGGCTTCACTCGCCGTCAGTATACGCCCATCCGCCACCTTGATGACCTCCTCATCCGGAAGCCTCCGGCCCTCCGCCACGATCTTGACGAACCGCTTGTACATGTCATCGATGGTAACCTGCAACAGCTTCTGCTGTTCCTCGGAAAGGTCTCGCAACGGATTGAGCATATCCTTGTTTTTGCCGGAGGTGATCGACACGCTCTTGATCCCGTACTTGTCGCCAAACCCCTTGAAATTGAGGGCCGAGATCAGCACCCCGATCGACCCTGTAATCGTCGTCGGATGCGCGACAATGTAATCGGCCGCCGAGGCGACGTAGTAGCCGCCGGAAGCAGCCACATCGCCGAACAGAGCGACAATCTTCCGGGATGGATCCGATTTCTTGAATTTCAAGAGTTCATTGTAAATCATGTCACTGGCGGTGATGCCGCCTCCCGGACTGTCCACCACCAGGATCAGGGCCTTGACATCAGAGTCGTGCGTGGCCGTACGAATCTCGCGAAGCGCCGTTTCCACGGGATCGCGGCCCATGGAAAAGATCGAACCCTGCTTGCCTTGCATGATGACCCCGGAAATGTCGACCCTGGCCACTTTGCAGTCTCCCCGGCCGTATGACCATGTTTCCATCATGTCGGGGAATTCATCAATCCCATGCTCCATGCGGTTGAACATGCCAAACTTGGACGCGGATACCCCCCGCATGAAAGAGTGCGCGTGGAAGCCGATCAATGCAACGCCGGCAAGAATACTGATCACCCACACCCACATCTTGGTCTTCGGTTTCGCCCGCACCGGGCGCGGCAAAGGCGGCGGCATTGCCCCACGGTCAAATGTTTCCATCATCAACCCTTCCTTCAATTCACTTCTGGACGGCGAACTTTATGTGAGCCGATCCTTGTCATGTCCTGATTGCAGAACCTCCTCACCCTCTGCCCCCCTCCACTTTCCACTCCGACGGCAAATAGCACACCCCCTCAAACCGCTTGTCCGAATCCACGCCGATCGCAAACGCATGATCAAGCCGGTGATAGTTCGACCGGTGATCCGCCGAATGCACCGAGAATGAAAACAAATATGTCCCCGCCGCCAGGTCCAGCACCGGCAACCGTAACACCACCGACCCCGCCCCGCTTAACGCCGGAATCAACATCCCTGCAATCTGGGTATTGCTCCCATGCACCAGCCGCCCTTGTTCATCCGACACACTGAACCCGAATACCGACGGACCCACCGGCATCTTCGCCTCATACTTCACCCGCACATTCAACGCCTTGCCGCTCCCGAAACTCCGGCAGTCCTTCCCCTGGTCATCAAAAAACTCCGCCCCCGTCAGCACAACCTCCCGCGTCCCCCATTCCCGCCGTAACTCCCCGCCCGCCTGCCCGCGTGAAAACGTTTCATACTGCCCAATCACCGCGCCAGGGGCCCCATGCCCCTTGATCTGACCGTGATCAAGAAACAGGATCGTGTCGCTGACCGATTGGATCGTATTCAGGTCGTGCGAGATGATCAGCATGGTCTTGCCCATTTCGCGGAACTGCTCCATCCGCTTCAGACACTTCCGCTGGAAGGCCGCGTCGCCCACCGCCAGCACCTCGTCCACCAGCAGAATGTCCGGGTCCACCTCCACCGCCACCGCAAACCCGAGCCGCACATACATCCCCGACGAATAGTGCTTCACCGGCTCATCCAGGAACGGCCCGATGTCCGCGAACGCGACAATCGCGTCGAATCGCTGTTTCATCTGCTCCCGCGAAAGCCCCATGATCGCCCCGGCCAGATATACATTCTCCCGGCCCGTCAGGTCCGGATGAAATCCCGCCCCCAATTCCAGCAACGAGGATATCGTCCCCGATGTCGTGATCCGCCCCTCGGAGGGACTCATCGTCCCGGCAAGCAACGCCAACAGCGTACTCTTGCCCGCCCCGTTGGCCCCGATGATCCCCAGCGTGGAGCCCCGACGGACCTCAAAATCAATACCCTTCAACGCCCACAACTCGCGCGTCCCCCGCCCGCCCTTCCGCAACAGGTCCATCACCACGGACTTCAGCGTCCGGGTGGCCGAATGCCGCAACCGGAACCGCTTGCTTACTCCCTGCACCTTGATGGCCACATTGTCCGTCATCATCATCCTCACAACTCGTCCGCAAACCCCTTTTGCAACCCTTGAAAAACAACCACCCCAGCCCCGCACACCAACCACGACACCAGCAACGACGGCCCCCAAAGCGCCACCGACGGCAACGCCTCGCCCATCAACGCCGCGCGGTAGAGCGCCAGCAACCCTGTCATCGGATTGAGATAGAACAACTGGTGAATCACCGGGTTGCTGAACTTCTGGGTCACCATCTCGGGACTGTAGATCACCGGCGTCAGGAAGAACCACGCCATGGTGAACACACCCACCAGGTGCTGCACGTCACGGAAGAACACATTCACCGAGGACAGCGCCAGACTCACCCCCGTGCATAACGCCACCTGGGTAACCATCGCCAGCGGCAACCATGCCAGCAATCCGAACGGCACCCCCACCATCTTGAGATAGACCACCACAATGACCAGCGACAACGCAAAGTTCACAAAATTCGCCAGCACCATGGACAGCGGCAACAGCACCCGCGGAAACGCCGCCTTCTTGACCAGGTTCGAATTCCCCAGGATGGCGTTGACGGAATCCCCGAGACTCATCGCGAGATACTGCCAGACAAAAATACCGGTCACCAGCAATGGCAGTGACATGGAGAACCGCATGATCCCAAGGAAAACGGCGTAAATCACAATCAGGAACACCGGCCCAAGCAAGGTCCATAGGAACCCCAGCACCGACTCCTTGTATCGGATCTTGATGTTCCGGACCACCAGCATGGCCAGCAGTTCCCGACGATTCACAATATCGCTAAGCAGTTTCAACATGGCGCCGGAAGAGTATGGTTTTCAGCCGCCGTCTGTCGAGCCGGAATCTGGCGCATTATCTCCGGGCGACATGGCATCAACCGCCCACCGGGCTCGTCCCGCATGTCACCAGCCGCCCACCGGGTCGTCCCGCATGTCACCAGCCGCCCACCGGGCTCGTCCCGCATGTCACCAGCCGCCCACCGGGCTCGTCCCGGTGGAGGCAAACGTTGATCGTTCGCGGCGAACCTGCGCGTCTCCCCGACTTTCTTCAATCACCTGAATTGCGCCAGGAACCGGATGTCATTGTCATACAACAGGCGGATATCCTCGATGCCGTACTTGATCATCGCAATGCGCTCAACCCCCATCCCGAACGCATAACCTGTGCATGACTCCGGATCATAGCCAACCTTGCTAAACACCTTGGGATTGACCATTCCGGCGCCGGAAATCTCAATCCACCCGCTGTTCTTACATACGCGACACCCCGTCCCACCGCACACATGACAAGAGAAATCGTACTCAACACTTGGCTCCGTGAAGGGAAAGAAGTGCGGACGGAACCGCACCTTCACGTTCGGCCCCATCATCTTGTGGGCAAAGAAGGTGACATCACCCTTGAGGTCCGCCATGCTCACCTGACGATCCACATACAGTCCTTCAATCTGGTGAAAATTCGCACTGTGCGTGGCATCGGTTGTGTCACGCCGATAACAACGGCCCGGCGCAATAATCCGTACTGGCGGCTTGCACCTTTCCATCACGCGGATTTGCACCGGTGAGGTCTGTGTGCGCAACAGCGTCTTCGGAGCCAGCCAAAAGGTATCCTGAGTGTCACGGGACGGATGATTATCCGGCGTGTTGAGCGCGTCAAAATTGTGCCATTCCGTTTCAATGTCCGGACCATCGGCCACCGTGAACCCCATCCGTCCAAAGATGGCGATGGCGTCCTCAATGACTTGTGTCACCGGATGCCTGGAGCCCATTCCGCGCCATGCGCCCGGCAACGTCACATCGAAGGCCTGTTGGTTGGCCTGCCGGGCAACCTGTTGCAACCGCGCCTTCGTTTCCTCGACCTGTTGGGTCAATGCCTGCTTCAAGTCATTGGCGCGCTTCCCGAACTCCGGACGCTCCTCCGCCGATACTTCCTTCAGTCTGTCCATGACAGCCGGGAGCAACCCTTTCCGGCCCAGGTACTTGATGCGGACCGCTTCAAGGACAGCCAGGGTTTCCGCCCGCGCCGCCTCGTCTACCGCCCGCTCTTTCAACTCGGTAAGCTCGTGTGCTTTCATCGTATATCCGTCCTGAAAATTCGGCGCTTTGTATAACAGAACCCGCACACGTCTGCCATGCCTTTCTTCACAACCCCAACGGTGTCTATCGGGTCCGGAACATTTGACGTTTGGGGTCGGAACTGATAATCACTCACCCGTTTCGGGTTCGCCCACACGAACAAATGAAGGAGCCTTTTCACCATGATGCCTTTTGACAAACAACAGCCACCCCTTCCCGTCACTCTGTCTTCACTTGCACGCTGTTTCCTGTGTGCGTCGTTTGTGATTACCGCACTGGTGACCACCAGTCTTACCGCCGCCGAAAACCCCGCCCTGACACCGGCGGCCAAAACCGAGGGATGGTGGCAGGACCGCCATGCTTCCTTTCTCGCGAAGGCCAAAGCCGGCGGGGTCGATGCGCTTTTCCTGGGCGACTCCATCACGCAGGGCTGGGAAGCGGCAGGTTCCGAAGCTTGGCAATTCGAGTTCGCGCCATTCCGGCCGGCCAATTTTGGGATCAATGCCGACCGTATCGAACACCTCCTCTGGCGTATCACCAACGGTGAACTCGATGGCATTACCCCCAAGGTCATCGTCCTGCTAATCGGTACCAATAACCTCAAGGGTGGCACAACCCGCCAAACGCCCGCGGAAATTCGGGACGGCGTCGCCTCCGTTCTTCATGAACTCCGCCAACGACTGCCCGGATCCACAATCATCCTTTGCGGCATCCTCCCGCGGCAAACCAAGAAGTACGACTGGATGCCCGCCACACTAAAGGAAACCAACACACTCCTTGCAAACCTTGCCGACGGCAACCATGTCCGTTTCCTGGATATGACCTCCACCTTTGCCCTTGCGGACGGCACTCTCGTTCGCGGCCTTTATCAAAATGATGAACTGCACCTGCAGAATGCCGGATATTGGCGGTGGGCCGATGCACTTCTTCCGCTACTCAAACCGCTTATGGGAGTCAAAGTCCCGGATCCTGAACTCCACCCGGTGAAACCATCTACCCTTTCGCCGCGCGCGGGTCAGTCGCTGGCACCGTTGGTTCCCGACCTCTGTCCTGCAATCTGGGTCGCCGCCGGGCCGGTCTCCTGGCCAACCGGACTGCCCCTGCCCAACCTAGCCTCCAACCCCGCGTTTGTACCCGGCGATGCCGCCCCCGTCGGCGACACAAACACCATGGCCCGCGCTCTGTCGGATGCAGATCGTTTCACTGACTCCTCTTATACCGCAGGCATGTCCGCCATCGACCTGACATCCATCCACACCCGCGCCACCGGCACCGTCAGTCTGCTCTGCACTGTCTTGACCAATGACACGCCGCGCACCGTGCAGTTCCGACTCCACACCCCCGGCGGCCGAACCTGGAACCCGCCCTCCCGCATTCAGGTTCGCGCCTGGCTGGGCACCCAGGAGCTGAACGAACGCGACTCCTACCGCCTCGAACCCGGGGTCTACCCAATGCAAGTCGTCACAGCCCTCGTCAGATGCGACTCTTGGGGCCGCCTCTGGATCGCCCCGCGTCTCATTGACGCCCCGCCTCGCAACTGATAGGCCGCGCAATCAGGACTTGTTCCCCCATGCCCTATCTGCTAATAAAAGCAGGCACTATTTTTACGGAATACTATCTATGACACGATCACCACGTTCTGACTCCACTCTGCCCCCCCCCAATACGCCCGACGCGGCTCCTTCTCCCTCCACCGAACCATTCTTCCGTTTCGTGGACTGGAGCGCCTTTTGGACCGCAACCATCGTTGTCTTGATTGTCTACGGCTTCACATTGGCGCCCACCGTAACACTCGAAGACTGCGGCGAACTTGCCGTCGGTTCCGATCATCTGGGGGTCCCCCACCCTCCCGGCTATCCAATCTGGACCATCATCACGTGGATCTTTACCAAAGTCTTCTTCTTTGTGCAGTTTCGCGGGCAACCCAATCCCGCCTGGAGCGTTGGATTCGCTTCGGCCGTCTTCGGGGCCTTGGCCAGCGGGTTCACCGCCATTCTGCTCTGCCGCAGCGGACGCGATATGCTGCGCAGCATCAAACGCACCACCGAAATGATCGGCGAACGCACGGAAAGCATCATCTGCTGGGCAAGCGGCGTGGCCGCCAGCCTGCTACTGGCCTTCAGCCCCGTCGTCTGGTCGCAGGCCGTTATCGTTGAGGTCTATAGTCTCAACGCCTTCTTTATGGCCGTGATCATGTTCGTCGCCTACGTCTGGATGCGAAAGGCCGACGAGCCAATCCGCGGGGTTTCCTGGCTCATCCTGGGAATTGCACTCACCTGTTTTGTTGTCATGGGATCCCGCCTTATCGTTCACCTCGGCCACTACTCTGACTTTGCGTCGGTTGGCATCCACTACCTTCTCGGCTACCTGTTGATCGCCCTACTGGTCGGTGTCCTCGCTTACCTCTGGCGTCACCATCCTTCGAACCGACTCCTCTACCTGATGTCGTTAACCTTCGGCCTCGGCCTGACCAACTACCAGGTCATGCTCCTTTTCCTGGCGTCCCTGGCAGTAATCG
The DNA here is from genome assembly GCA_964535015.1 of uncultured Verrucomicrobiota bacterium. Lineage (GTDB taxonomy): Bacteria > Verrucomicrobiota > Kiritimatiellia > CAIKKV01 > CAITUY01 > CAZDUS01. The sequence continues at coordinate 27,183 of CAZHRU010000002.1, forward strand.
TCCTCGTCAAGGACGTCAAACTCTTCCGCGACTTCATCATCGCCGGCATTCCCTATGTGGTCTTCTATCTCCTGGCAACCATGGGCGGACTTCAGTCGCTTCTGGGGCCCGACGTCCGGATTACTTATCTGGGTATCATTCATCCCACCCATCCGTTGACCTATCTTTACATCCTGGCCAACTTCGCGTGGCTCGCCGTGGTCTATTTCAAATTCCCCTATGGACGTCAGGTGGCCCCGAGCATCCTGTGCATGGAACTTGGCCTGATTGTCTATGCCTTTATGCCCCTGGCCTCCGAAACCAATCCGCCCATCAACTGGGGGTATCCCCGCACTTGGGAAGGGTTTGTTCACGCGATCACCCGCGGACAGTACGAAAAGATCGTTCCCACCAATATCTTCTCCAGCCAATTCATTCGTCAAATCGGCGACTACATGAGCGACTTGCGCGCCAAGTTCACGTTGCCGGTGGCCATTCTTGGCATCCTGCCGTTCACCGCCTGGAGTGTCCGCATCGGCACGCGCCGCTACCGCGCCATTCATCTGGCCATTCTCTTTGCCGCCCTGGCCGTCGCCCTGATCACCATTGAGGAAGTCGCCGTTCCCACCGGCGTGCAAGTCGAGTGGCTGAGCCGTCTCTATCGCTTCCTGATCCTCGGGGCGGGCATTCTTATGACCATTGGCGGCATGTCCCTGATTGTCGGTGAGGTGGAAGAACTGCTACTAAAGCTTTCCGGACGCAGCCAGACCTCGTTCTCGGAAAGACTGACCATCGGCGCCGTCCTCCTCGGTGTCCTGGCGATTACCCTCTACATTGGCGGGAAACTTTTCGCCATCATGGTCAACCCCCAACTTGGACTCAATCCCAGTGAGAAGATGGGACTGTTCGCCCTCATTCTGATTCCCGTTATCGCCGCCGGCCTGGTGTGGCACCTCATGCGCGGCAGTGGCGCCCTCGAATTCGAAGTGGACCGGACTGATCAGAAATGGATTCTGGCCGCCCTCTCGGGATTTATCGTCATGAGCGTGGTCATGATCGCATTGGCCAATCCCAAAGGCGACATCCAGGATGAGTTCATCCAGCGCGTCAAGTTCATCCCGTCCCACGCACTCTTTGCCTTCTGGATCGGTTACGGATTGCTGTTGGCCCTGGGAACAGTGGACACCCTCTTCAAGGGGAACCGCATCGTGATCTGGGCGGGAGTGATCTTTGTGGCGTTGGTTCTGCCGGCATGGCCTATCCTGCAGAACGCCTACAACAAGGAACTGCTCCGCACCGATGGCGGCGCCGAACAGAACCGGCACGACTACGGCTGGCAGTTCGGAAACTACCAATTGCGTGGCGCCGAGGCCATTGCCGAGGAACTGTCGCCCGCGGAGGAGCCTCTTCCCGACCCCTCGTTCCCTCCCGAAATGGGGCCGCGCGCCGTATTCTTCGGCGGCACCGATCCGGGCCGGTTCGTCCCAACCTACATGATCTACTCCGCCCATGTGCGTTCGGATGTCCATCTGATTACCCAAAATGCGCTGGCCGACAACACCTACATGAGCGTGATGCGCGACCTCTATGGCGACGTCATCTGGATCCCTTCAACAAGCGACGGCAACAGCGCCTTCCAGCGTTACGTCGAAGACGTGCGCGCCGGTAAAATCCCCGCCAGCGCCGACATCAAGATCGAGAACGGACGCGTCAGCGTCCAGGGCGTCGGCGGCGTCATGCTGATCAACGGCATCCTGGCCCAGATGATCTTCGATCACAACAAACCCCGGCACAGCTTCTACGTCGAGGAAAGTTACGTCATCCAGTGGATGTACCCCCATCTTACCCCGCACGGCCTGATCATGAAGATCAACACCAATCCGCTTATGGCCCTCCCGCCGGATAACGTCACCGCCGATATGGATTTCTGGGATTGGTACACCCGCCGCCTGACCGGCGACCACGGCTTCCTGCGTGACATCGTCGCCCGGAAATCGTTCTCCAAACTCCGTAGCGCCATCGCCGGACTCTACGTCGTGCGAGGAATGTTTCCCGAGGCCGAACAGGCTTTCAAAGAGGGGGTCTCCCTGTACCCCCTGAGCCCGGAAGCCTGCTTCCGACTGGCGGATCTCTACCTGCGATGGAACCGTCCCAATGATGCAATCAAACTCATGGAAGACTTCTGCCGCCAGGACCCGGGCAATGACCGCGCCCAGGCTTTCGTGAATGACCTCAAAGGCCGGAATCAACTCTCTGACAAACGCCGCGAACTGGAGACCCTCCTGGCCTCCGGTAAGGCCAATGTCGGCACCGCCCTTGAATTGGTTGACCTCTATCGCAAACTCGGGCTTTCAGAACAGTTCCAGCAACTCGCCCGCAGCCTCTTGTCGCAGAAGGGACTGCCGCCCCAGATGTGCCTCCGCATCGCCCAGTTGGCCGCCGAGGACCGCAAACCCGATCTCATGGAGGCGGCCCTTCAACAATACACCGAAGGCGTGCCTGCCGATATGCGCGGTTGGATTGACCTGGCTGGAATCCAACTCGCGGTTGGCAAACAGGAACCCGCCTTCGCCTCATTGCGCCAGGCCGTGAAGGTCGGCAAGGAATCCGCCATCGCGATGCTGCGGGATGACCCCCGCTTCCAGGCAATCCGCACCCTGCCCGCCTTCCAACAGTTGCTGGCGCCCCGGTAATTCACGCACCGGGAAACTCATAGGACAGGATGCTCAACCCGTAGAGCGCCGCGGTTTCAACGCGCAGTACGCGACGTCCGTAACTCACAGGCACCGCCCCCTGGCTCCGGGCAAGTTCCAGTTCGGACGGCGAAAAGTCGCCCTCCGGCCCGATGAGCAACGCCACCGACCTGGGCTGCTTTCCCTCCAGGGAACGCAGGTAACGTTTGAGCGGAATGGCGTCTTCCTCCAACGAACCGACCAGAACCAACTCCGTCTCCAACTTTGACGCCAGCAGTTGCTTGAAAGACACCAGCGGGGCAATCCTCGGTATCCAGGCGGTTCGACACTGTTTGGCCGCTTCCTCCGCAATCTTCTGCCACCGCACCACCCGTTGATCGGCCCTCTCTCCCTCCAGCCGGACCACCCCTCTTTCCGTCATCACAGGGATAATGGACCACACCCCAATCTCCGTGGCCTTCTGGATGATCCACTCCATCTTTTGGGACTTGGGGATTGCCTGGACAAGCGTCACCAGCACAACACCCATCGGCTGACTTGTGCGCTCGCACACCTCCGCAATCAGGATGCCGCGATCGTCGCCCGCAATCCGGCACAAGGCTTCACCGCCATGCCCGTCGCAGACAATCACGGAATCCCCTGACCCAAACCGCAACACAGTGGCGATATGCCGTGAATCTCCGGCGGAAAGCCGGATCCGATCACCGGCCCATGAGGCAGACTCTACAAAACAGCGTGGTATCATGATTCCGTCTTGGAACGCTTCAGGTCATCCCGGACCTTCAGGAAGGCCGCCGCCTGCTCATGACTTTTCCGGACAAGGGGATAATTGTCCCCATTGCACTGATCCGCAAACTCGCGCAGTGCCTTTTTCTGCTTCGAACTCAGCCGCGACGGAACCTCTATGATCACTTTGACGTGCAGATCCCCTGCGCCGTACCCCTCGACACTTGGCGCCCCTTTTCCGCGCAAACGATAGACCTTCCCGCTCTCGGTGCCGGCCTCAATCTTTAACCGGGCCAACCCCTCCAGCGTGGGCACGTCCACTTCACCGCCGAGTGCGGCCACATCAAACGCGACCGGGATTTCACAGTACAGATCAGAGCCTTCCCGGTGGAAGAAGTTGTGCGATTTCACATGCAGGATGACGTATAGATCTCCGGCAGTCCCGCCACGAACCCCACCCTCACCGCGACCGGCCAGACGCAGGCGCGATCCGGTTTCCACCCCTGGCGGGATCCGAAGCGTCAGACGTTTCCTGGTCTTCTGTCGCCCGGCCCCGCCGCACGCACGACAGGGCTTGATGATCACCCGGCCTCGGCCACCGCAAACCGGACAGGTTTGCCGCACCTGAAAAAACCCGCTGGACGCCACCACGGCCCCGCGGCCGCCACACTGCTTGCAGGTTTCTTCCGAGGACCCCGGTTCACTCCCGCTGCCTCCGCAGGTGGCGCACTGCTCCGCCATCGGCAGGGTGATCTCCCGGTGCGAACCGAACAACGCCTCTTCAAACTCAACTTCCAGGTCAAACCGCAGGTCCGCCCCCTGCTGGGGCCCCGTCCGGGACCCGCGCCGCCCGCCACCCCCGAATACATCCTCAAATACACTGCCGCTCTCCCCGAAGAGACTGCCAAACAAATCCTGAAGATCCGATACGTGGGTGAAGTCGCGCGAGAAATCAAATCCGCCCGGACCGAACGCCGAACGCATCCCATCATGCCCATACTGATCATATTGCCGCCGCTTGTTCTCGTCGCTCAGCACCTCGTAGGCTTCGCTGATCTCCTTGAACTTCAACTCAGCGGCTTTGTCGCCCTGGTTGCGGTCCGGGTGATGCTGCATCGCCAGACGGCGATAGGCCTTCTTGATCTCATCGCCCGATGCCGTCCGCGGGATGCCAAGCACCTCGTAATAGTCTCTTTTTGTTTCCGCCGCCATCCCGGAGCACCCTTACGAAGTCGGTTGACCCTCGCCCTTTTGCCCCGCCGCGCCCTTGAGGTCCCCGTGCAGGAACGATAATACGTCCTTGAATTTGATGATGTTCTCCGGCGCCACCTCGATCAGTATCTCATGCGCTTCAATCATGCTCTCGGTCAATTCCCGCTTGTCATGATTCACCGCGAGGCTTTCCGCCACCGAAGGCATCGTCTCTCCTGCGCTGGACTCCTCGTCGAACTTGACCAACGTGGCCAGGCCCAGCATCTTGATCAAATACTTGTTCTTGTCACTGGCGTTACGCAACACCAGGGCGCCTTCACTTTTGTTCATGCTGACGGCCAAACCGGCCAGCGTTCCCATGAACGTGCTGTCCATGCCGGCGCAGTCAGCCAGATCCACCAGGATTCGGGTGCAACCTCGGTCCATGGACACCGTCCCGAACTCCTTCAATGACGGCCCCACCTTGAACGTTCCCCGCCCGTGAACCCGCACATAGGCACTTCTATCGCGGATCGCGACCTCTATACTATCACTCGCATTTTCCATAGTTAGGAATGCCCCTCATCAAAGAAACGGAAAAAGGCTAACACCTGACCGGTCAACTGTCAATGTAGGGAGCAAGGACGACAACAATTTCTCCTTTAACAGTCCGACCCGAAAAAGCCCGCCTGATATCGGCCGCCGACCCCCAAACCGTCTCCTCGAACTTCTTGGTCAACTCCCGCCCCACAAAGAGTTGCCGGTCTGACAGGACTTCCTCAATCACATCCATCAGCTTTCCCAACCGGTAAGGGGATTCGAACAACACCACAGGCAACGGCACGGCACGCACCTGTTCCAGCAACCTGCACATGGCGCCCCGCTTGCGCGGCGCGAACCCAGCAAATACAAATCCGTTGGAGACAAACCCGCTCAACGCCACGGCGGTCGTCACTGCGCTGGGTCCGGGAATCGCGGTCACCGCCACCCCCGCACTGCGGCAGGCCGTCACCATGCGCGAACCCGGGTCCGATATCCCGGGCATCCCCGAGTCGGTCACCAGCGCCAACGCCTGCCCATCCCGAATGCGTTGCACAATACTGTCCGCCCGCGCGGCTTCATTGAACTTATGGCAACTCATGACCGGCTTATCAATCCCGTACCGGTTCAACAGAATCCGGGTGTGCCGCGTGTCCTCGGTGAGAATCGCATCCACGCTCCGCAGGGTTGCCAGACCGCGCGCGGAAATATCGTCGAGATTGCCGATGGGGGTCCCCACCAAATAGAGTCCCGCATTCATCTCGGCCTCAACATCTGAAAGTCGTTAAATTGCTTCATGCTTGGTTTTTTCTGAAAGCGGCATACAATGAGCCACTATTTCTAAGGGTTTCAGGCGGGAAAGCAATGCGAATTTGCGTGGATATTCAACCGGCGGTGGCACAACGGGCTGGCGTGGGACGCTACACCAAGTATCTGGTCGAGCATCTTGGCGAATTCTCCGGCAACGATTCCCTCTCCCTGTTCTATTTCGATTTCCGCGGCCGCGGCCTTTCCTTTCAGGCTCCTCGCACCACCCCCTGCCCCTGTCGCTGGGTTCCCGGACGCCTCATTCAGCAGGCCTGGAAACGCCTGGATTGGCCCCCGTTCAACTGGTTCTCAGGCGCTGCCGATCTGTACCACTTCCCGAATTTCACCATCCCCCCCGTAACCACCGGACGCCACGTGGTCACCATCCACGACATGAGTTTTCTCCGGTTCCCGCAGTTTGCCGAAACGAAGAACCTTCAGTACCTCACCTCCGTCATCCATAAAACCGTCGCCCGTGCGGATGCCATCATCACCGATTCACGCTTCAGCGCCGCCGAAATCGCCGACTGCCTTCACGTAACCGCAGACCGGATCTTCCCGGTCCATCTGGGCGTTGCCCCTGAGTGCCGCCGGGCAACCCCTGACGCCGTCGCATCCCTCCGTCAACGTCTGGGTCTTGATCGCCCGTATCTCCTGACGGTGGGCACCCTCGAACCCCGGAAGAATATCCCGTTTCTCATCGACGCCTTTGAAAACCTGCGGGGGTTCGATGGCGACCTCGTGATCGCCGGTATGCGCGGCTGGAAGTATGAACCGATTCTTGAACGCATGCGGAATTCCTCGTGTGCCGCCCGCCTCCGTTACCTTGAATACGTTGACGACCGCGACCTGCCCGCCCTCTACACCGGCGCCAACCTGTTCGTTACCACATCGTTCTACGAGGGATTTGGCCTGCCTCCCCTGGAGTCCATGGCCTGCGGAACCCCCGTCATCTCCTCAACCGGAGGCTCCCTGGCCGAAGTCGTCGGCGACGGCGGAATCACACTCGCCGGGTTCGATGCGGACCAGTGGACCGATACCATGGCCAGCGTCCTTCAGGCCCCGAACCGCCACGCCGATCTTGTCCGGAAGGGATCGACCCATGCCGCCCGGTTTGACTGGCGGGAAACCGCCCGCCAGACCTTTAACGTCTATCGCCAGGTGTGCCCATGAGGATTGCCATCGACGCCCGCTGGATATTCAACGAGATTTCCGGCATCGGAGCCCACACCCGTGAATTGTTGCGGCATCTGGCCGCACTCGACCGGAAGAACTCCTACCTCCTGCTCTTCGCGGATCGCCAATTGGCCGAACGGACCTGGAGCGAGGCTCAACTCTCAGACAAGCCAAACTTCAGGCCCGACATCCTGCCCTGGGGCATTTTCTCACCCCGGAGTCAACTGATGCTGCCTCTACATCTGCGTTCCAGGCGGATCGATGTCTTTCATTCCACCAATTACATGATTCCGTTGGCCGCCTTTCCAAAGGGTAAGATGGGGCGCGTCAAGTGTGTCGCCACCATCCACGACCTGATCCCCCTGATCTTTCCTTCCGCCACCCCGCGCGCATTGAAGACCCGTCTCTTCCCCATCTACAAGCGACTCATGCTTGAAGTGGGCGCCAGGGCGGATCGCATCATCACCGTCAGCGAGGCCTCGCGGACCGACGTCATCTCGCACCTCCACATCCCCGCGGAACGCCACCCTTCCGTGGTGGCCATCCATAACGGTGTCTCCGATCTGTTCAAACCCGCAACCGAACCGGTCAGCAACGGCAACGGTGCGCAAACCATCCTTTATGTCGGACGATGCGATCCGTACAAGAATCTCGTCAATCTGATCGAGGCGTTCGCTATCGCCCGCGCGCAAAGCCCACGCCCACTGCGCCTGACTATCATCGGTTCCGCCGATCCCCGCTATCCCGAAGCGGAGAACCGAATCCGTGAACTGGGCCTCAACGCCCATGTGAACCGCGTCGGCTACCAGTCAACCCAGGAATTGGTCCGGGCCTATCAGGCCGCCGCCGCCACCATCCTGCCCTCCCGTTACGAGGGTTTCGGATTCCCCGTCGTGGAATCCATGGCCTGCGGGACTCCGGTCATCTGTAGCGACATTCCCGTACTGAAGGAAGTCGCTGGCGATGCCGCCTTGCTCGTCTCCCCCGATGACATCCCGGCCATGGCCGGGGCCATGCTAAAGGCCGTCAACGATCCCGCCCTGCGGGACAGCCTCGTCCGGGCTGGCCTCGCCCGTGCCTCCCGTTTCACCTGGCTTGAAAATGCCCGTCGAACCCTGGCTCTCTACGAGGCAATGCACCGCACCGCGGAAACACCGGAGTCTGCCGTATGAACCATGATTTCCCTCCAGCATGGTCCACGCTGAATACCCTGCTCTGCCACGACTGGTTAACCGGGATGCGCGGCGGCGAACGGGTTCTGGAAATTCTCTGCGAGGGCTTCCCTTCTGCCCCCCTCTACACCCTCATCCACAACCCGTCCGCTGTCTCAGAGACCATTAACCGCCACCCCATTCACACCTCGTGGTTACAGTCCCTGCCCGGCATTGCACGTCACTACCGCCACCTGTTGCCTCTGTTCCCCGGCGCCATGGAACGGTTCCGCCCCGCCCCCGCCGACCTGCTGATCAGCACCAGTCACTGCGTTGCCAAGAACCTCATCGTGCCGGCCAACACCGCCCATCTCTGTTACTGCTTCACCCCCATGCGCTACGCCTGGCTGTTCCAGGGCGAATACCTCGGCGCCAATCCATTGAAACGCCTGGCCGCCCGTCCCATTCTGGCGTGGCTGCGCCGCCACGATCGCATCACCGCAAACCGCGTCACGCGATTTGTCGCCATCAGCCGCCATGTTCAAACCCGGATCAAGACCTTCTACAACCGGGATTCGGATGTCGTTTACCCGCCTGTGGATCTCGACCGGTGGACGCCCCACCCCCATGCTCCCGAGTCCTTTGAACTGGTGGCTTCCGCCCTGGTTCCCTATAAGCGCCTGGACCTCGCCGTCCGGGCCTACACCCGTATGGGGCGCCCTCTCAAGGTGGTGGGCGTGGGGTCCGAAATGGCGACCCTGCGGCGTCTCGCAGGCCCCTCCATCGAGTTCCTCGGATGGCAGTCGGATGCCCAACTCCTCGACCTCTACCGGCGATGCCGTGCCCTCATTTTCCCGGGTGAGGAGGATTTCGGCATCATCCCCCTTGAAGTGCAGGCCTGCGGGAGACCCGTAGTCGCCTTCGCCCGCGGCGGCGCCCTGGAGACCGTCGCCGATGGCATCTCCGGTGTCTTCTTCCAGGAGCAGACGGAGGAATCGCTAATCGAGGCCGTGGATCGTTGTACCACCCGGACTTGGGATTCCAACACCATCCGCCATCAGGCCGAGCGTTTCGGGGTAAACACCTTCATCGAAGGCTTGAATCAGTCGATTATCAAAACGCTGGAAACTCGTTGAAAAAACGATTCGCGATTCACAACGCAACGCTCACGCCCCGGCCGCCGCCTCCCTGAACACCGCCAGCACCGCGCGTTCACCTCTCGCCCCGCTTCCGATACAGAAGTAGTGCGGCACCCCCAGCACCACGCGCCAAACCCGGGAACATACGGCCCTACCATCCCCCTCGATCAGCACCGCTCCGCCGGGAATCGCCTCCTTCCATACCGTCGCCGGACACAACCCCTGCCGCGCACTGAATCCATTCCGAAACCACAGATACCGGACCCGCCGTACCATCGTCTCGGACCGCCCTTCCCAGAAACTGTCCAGCAACCGGAACCGCACCTCCAGACTCGGACACCTACCCTCCCCTGTAATCGCCTCGCATCGATCGGTAAACTGATTGAGAAAGTCTGCGCATTCCAGCATTCCATCGGCAAACACGTCCCGAAGCACCGGCTTGTTATAGAACCAATCCAACACCTTCGCCACGTGATCCGCCCTGCGCATATCGGCAACGGGCATGTCGGACGTCGCCAGCACCTCGTACGGTGGCCGCCCTGCCCCCACCAACCCCCAGTCGCCCGGCGCCTGAGCCAACGGCGTACCCGGAAGCAGCTTGAGCCTTTCCAATTGGATTTCCGCCACACCGGTGCGCATAAGCGCCTCCACATCCCGGATCAGACCCGCCGAGGTCTGCCCTGGCAGTCCTGCCATAAGGTCGGCATGCAGTTGGAGGCCACGGATTCCCGCCAGTTGCCGCACCCCTGCCAACGTTTGCAGCGGCGTCCCCCGCCGCTGAATAATCGGATACACCTTGCTTTCCAGACTCTGCACACCTACCTCAAGATGCAGACGTTCCGCCGGGGCCAGTCGGAACTCGGCGGCAACATCCTCGGAAACCAATCCCGGATCGATCTCCAAGTGGAATCGCATCGCGGGATACTCCTCGCGGAAAAGGCGCAACAGCTCGAGGCACCGGCGGTCAACCAGATTGAAAGTCCGATCAACCACTCGCACCGTGCGTACCCCGGCGGCTCGAATCGCCCCCAATTCCGCCCTGATCCGTTCTATACTCTTGTACCGCACCCGTGTCTTCCGACTGGTGCAGAAAAGGCACCCATTGGGGCACCCCCGCGACGTCTCCACTTGAACAAACGGCCGCGTAAACCCATCCATCATCGCGGGATAAAACTCAGGGATCATATCCAACTCATCAACCACGGACGCCATCCCGTTATCCCGGTAAACGCCATCCACCATCCTGCACACCCCCGGTATATCCGCCCATCGCGATGGCGTCCCCGCCAAAGCCATCAGGTCCGCAAACGCCCGTTCCCCTTCACCGCGAACCGCCACATCCACCACCGACGGCACCAACCCCCGGTTATCCCCCAGGCATTCCGGTCCACCGGCCACCAGGAGGCATTCAGGCTCCAACTCGCGTACTCGCCCCAGCACCCCCTGTACGAATTGCCGGTTGAATAGATACAGGGTCGTCGCCACAACATCCGGCCGCGACTCCCGAACGCGCTCCACAACCGCCATCGGATCGTCATTGATGGTCGCATCCACCGGGTGCCATGCCACCCTGTTCTCATCAACCATGGCCCGCAGACACCACGCCGCCAGACTGCTGTGCGAATAGGAGGAATTCACTGCCAGAAAGGCGACCCGCACCTTCCTCGAATGCCCTAGATCCTGTTGACAATTCACCATGCCATCCTCACTATCCCGCTCATTCACAACAGCATGGAGGTAACCATCATGACACGTCAAGCGGTTGTAAGCACCCGGGCCCCTGCAGCGATCGGACCTTATTCCCAGGCCATTTCCGTCGACAACTTCGTGTTCTGTTCCGGTCAGTTGGGTCTGGATCCCCTCACCGGGCAACTGGTGACAGGTGGAGCCGCCACGCAGACGGAGGCAGTCCTCTCAAATCTGGCGGCCGTACTCGCCGCCGCCGGATCCTCCATGGCTCGGGTTCTCAAGACCACAGTCTTTCTCACGGACCTCAAGGATTTCCAGGCCATGAACGAGGTCTACGCACGCCACTTCACCGCCCCGCATCCCGCCCGATCCACCGTCCAGGTGGCCGCCCTGCCCCGCGGTGCCTGTGTGGAGATCGAAGCCATGGCGATCAAAGGATAACGGACGCTTCCCGCGTTACCTGCCGGTGACCAGGACGTCTTCCGCCTTACGGAGTAATCAGCGCCTTGAAGACCCGGTTGCTTGCGTCCGTGAACTGGACGGTGCACTTGCCGTTGGCATCAAACAACGCATTGCTGATGAACGCACTCCCCACATCCGCCCACTCATCCATCAGGTCTGGCTTGCCTAGCAGTTTCAGCACACCGTTGATCCGGGTGTGCAACGGCTGCACCCCATCCCTCAACTGGACAGCACTCGACACCGTCCCACCCGTGACCGATAGTGACAGGAACGAGAATCCGATGTCGTAAATGTTGGTCGGATCAAGTCCGAGCAGGTAATCGGTTCCCAGATCCGGATCCGACGCCGCGTCCGCCTCACTGGCGTAGTATTGCTTCACCCATTCCACGGCGACATTGGTCGGCACACCGGCCTGTGCCGCCGTGACCCCCGCAAAGTCAACCTTGACACTATGGTCGGACGCCACCGCCGTAAAGAGATTCGTGTACACGCATGTACCGGCCGCCGCCGGCACCGCCGCCGCATCGTTGCTGACGGAGGCAATGCGGAACCACGGGTCCGCCGTATAGACAACCGATGTGCTCCCGCCCGCCGGGACCGTGATCTGGCCGGAGGGCAACGCCGAACCATGCAACCCGACCCATTGGCTGATTCGATACAACCCCGATGCGAATAGGGGTTCGTCATACGTCAGAACCAGATCATCAATTGAACCACGCCCCTTCAGAATTATGCCGTTGACGCGACTCGGGTTCTCACCCACAGACCCCGCCCGCCGGGCCGCCGAGAGGAACCACGTCCCTCCATCCGGTGTGCAGGGCGGTGTCATGGCCACGGTCTTCCAGTTATCACTGTAGGCATTGGTATCCGAATGGAGTGCCTGCCCGTTGATCAACACGCGAAACGCCTCCGCCCCGGCCACCGCATCCAACACAACCGTCAGACGGCACCATGTCCCTGCCGCAACGCCATTGGTCACTGCAGAGGCGAACGCGGTCCCGAACCCCCCGCCGGTTTTCGTGCCGTGGAACACATACAGGTTGGTCACCGATCCGTCGGCCTTCAGGAAAATCGCTGCTTTGAGATTCACATTGGTCAGGTCCGCTGTCGGAATGTCCTCGTGCACGACAAACGTAACCATCGTGTCGAGATAGACCCTGGCATCCCCAAACTCCGCCCCCGTGCAAGGCGGCACCACCGCGGTTCCTTCCGTATTCAGGAACAGGAAGCGTTTCCCGGCCGAATGGTCGTACGACATCGGGAATGGCACCCCCCCCGCCAACGCGGAGTATCCACTCGCCGGATTGGTTACGATCGACAAGTCGTCATTCCCCGAAACCCAACCATTGGTTGTGTTGACCCGCGCATTGTCCGCCCAAGCCGTTTCGAAGTTTTCCGCCAGAACCGTGCTGGCAACCGAGAGTGTAACCACCGCCTGGTTCGTACCGCCCGAGAGATCCGCAACCCGGAATGTGAACGCATCCGTTCCGACATAGTTCAGGGTGGGCGTATAGGTCACGTTTGACCCCGTCAACGTCCCCAGCGTCCCGTGAATCGGCCCGCTGACAATCGAGTACGTTAACGCATCACCATCCGAATCGGTCCCCGACAACGTTACCCCACGCGCCGTATTCTGCGCCGTCAGGAGCACCTGCGCAAACGCCACTGGCGCATCATTCACCGCCGTCACCGTAATGGCGACCGCCGCAGGAGTGGACGTCACACTTCCATCCGCGACACGGAACGTAAAGGAATCGCCGCCGAAATAGTTGGTCGCCGGCGTATAGGTGACGCTGGCACCGGACACCACACCCAGACTTCCATGCGATGGGCCCGTGGCGATGCTATACGTCAACGGATCCCCATCCACGTCACTCCCCGCCAATGTGATCGCCTTGGCCGTATCCTCAGCCGTCGTCACCGCCTGCGTCGAGGCCACCGGCGCATCATTCACCGGCGTGACCGTCAGGGAGACTGTCGCCACTCCCGAGTTCGTCCGGCCATCCGAGGCGCGATAGGTGAAGGAATCGCCCCCCGCGTAGTCCGTCACGGGGGTGTACGTGAAGGATCCATTCGCATTCAGCGTCACCGCCCCATGCCCCGGATCACTCACCTTCACCGCCATCAAACTGTTCGTGTCGGCATCCGTGTCATTCCCCAATACGCCCGGCGCCGCCACGTTGAAGACCGTATCCTCTCCCACCGAATAGGCATCCCCCGCCGCAATCGGCGGGGTGTTCGGCGCCTCCGTGTCGGCAATATTCACTCCCGCCGAAGTATTGCTGCCCCCCAGATTATCCGTCGCTCTGGCCGTCAGCACATAACTCCCCGCCGACGCATTACTCCAGGTACAACTGTAGGGACCGGTCGCATCCTCGCCCACCTTCGTCACTCCGCTGAAGAACTCGACCAACGCCACCGACCCGTCGCTATCCGAGGCGTCCGCCTGCAACACAATCGTGCCGGGTGCCACAAACGTCCACCCGTTCGTCGGACTGGTGAGCGTCACCGTCGGTAATGCATTGGTCCCCGTCACCGTGATCGTCACCGTGGCAATGTTGGAATTGGTCTGCCCATCCGAGGCCCGGAAGGCAAAGACATCGCCCCCGACATAATTGGTGGCCGGCGTATAGGTCACATTCGAGGCCGTGATCGAACCGAGTGTGCCGTGCGCCGGATTGGTCACAATACTGTAGGACACCGCCTGGCCATCCGGATCAACCGCCGTGAGCGTGATGGGCAGCGCCGTATTCCGGAGCGTCGTCACCGCCTGCGTCTGCGCCACCGGTGCCTGGTTGATGACCTGGACAACAAACTGGTTGGACGTCATCAGCGTTCCGTCGCAAACCGTGACCGTCACGGTGACCACCCCACTAACGTTGGCCACCGGATAGAAGGAGACCGTCCGGTTCTCGTTGCTCCCGCCCAGTGTGATATTGCAGGCGGGCATGATCGACCGACTCGACGTCTCCGCCCAGAGCATCAGATTCGTCGGGGCGGTCTCGGCATCCCCGACCGTCACCGGGATCGGGCCATTCATACTGTTGATCCCCACAATGCGATTGGTGATCGCTGACAACACAGGTGCTGTGTTGGCCCCGACCGGCGGCTGGTGGTGACGTCCTAATTTGAGGGTGCCATCCCCCAGCAAGACCATGCCGCGATGCCAACTCACATCACTGTAATTCGCTGCGAACCACTTCTGGAAAGCGATTCCGTGCGAATCGCCCTGCCCCAGAGGCGTGTAGAAAGCCGTCGGATACAGCATCGAGCCGGTCTTGGTGGATCCCACCGAAATAATCCCATATCGGGGCGTGAAAATACGGACACCGGCAATGTACCCACCCCATGTGTAATTCGCCGAAGAACAGTTCCAGCAGTTCCAGAACAGGCGGGTGATATCCGCTGCCGCCACGGCAACATAGTTGAAATCCGGCCCCGACTGATGGAACGATTCGCTCGAATGACACATAAAAAACTCGGTCTCGTATGCCACACGCCACCGGCTCGACCAGTCAATACCATCCGTGGTCATGCCCGCAACCGCCGACGAAACCCGGAGATTATTCGTATAGGCGGGCCCGACACTGTCTGAGGGCGTCCAAGTCTTCCAATCGTCATCCGCCCAGAGCATCCCGCGATCCGGCAATCTCAATTCCCCTGCGCGAAAGGCGTGATTCTTGTCGAAGTAACGCTTCACCAGGGTCGCTTCGCTCGGACTTCCGGAGAACGCCCCGCTCATCCCGGAACACTTGATCCGTGACACCCAGATGTCGGGAACGATACCCGTCAAATAGGGTAAGTCAATCTTGGTGTCAGCATTTGTGTCCGCCCAGTTGCACTGCAAATCCATGTAGTACAGGTCAAATGGGAATGTCGCAGGGCCGTACTTGCCGCCATACTCATTCGGGTTGTAAAAATAGGCCACCGGCAAATCCCCGATGAACACCGCACCGCCCAAATCGGGCACCGTCTTCAAATAGTCGCGCAATTGGGCGGGCGTGCTCCCGCTGAGTATCCAATCCTTGACCAGCGGAACATATCCGTCCGCCGCGAGATCATTGGTGTAACGACTGAATTGCGGCTCAATCAGGGGGTGAAGATTGGTATTCACCACCACCGCCACCACATTCCAATCACTCACCACCAGTGTGCAGGTGGCCGCCTGGGATTCCTCCAATCCATCACTGACCTTCCAGGTGAAGGAATCGATGCCGACACTGTTCGTGTTCGGAGTGTAGACAATCGCGGCGCTATTGGTTCCACTCACTTGATTGACCGTTCCGTTGGTCGGCCCACTGAGAATCGTAAAGGTGCGGGTTTGATCGTCTGGATCCGTATACGCCAGATTAAATGAGGAGGTGGACTTGTTTCGGTAGACCCTGACGGTCTGATTGGACGCGGTCGGAATCGTATTGTCCAACACCGTGACCTGACAGGTCGCCACCTGCGAATCAAACATACCGTCGTTGGCATAGAAAGTGAACGAATCGTCGCCGATATGATTCGTGGGCGCCAGATACTTCACGTAGTAGTAGTTCGTGTAACTGACAATAATCGGCTCCACAGCCCCGAAAGGAGGCTGATTCACTACAGCCTTGAGCAAGGAAACGTCGGTCTGGGAATCTCGAACGGCAAGGCTAACGTAACGGGTACCTCCCTGAATAATTGTGAAGGTCATATTACTGGCCGTCGGAGCATTACTGTTCGCCACGATCGTGACGGTGCACGTGGCGATGTTGGAATCATCGTAGCCATCGTTCACCTTATAGGTGAAGACATCCGCCCCCACCGCATTTGTGGGAGCGGCATAGACGGCATAAGAAAACGAGGTGGCTGAGATGATCCCCAGGACAGGCGGAGACATCACGATCATTTGCTTGGCCTGACCACAATTCGGATCCTGAACCGAGGGATAGACGGAGACCGTTTGCCCCTGAACCACAGTCGCGGAGGCCGGACCAGCCACCGGAATCGTGTTTGTGGTCGAGAACACCACGGAAACCGAGGCTGTGGCCGAGTCGTACTGGCTGCTGGCTATTGCCGTGAGCACAATCTGCTTCCCGATCACGGAGGGAGTCAGGTCAAACGTCCAGGAGGCATAGTCGTCCGGATTGACCAGAGCGGCGTTTCCAGCCAGAATCCCATCCTGATACAATGCGACGTTCGTAATTATCCGAAAGGTTCCGAGGAAATCGTAGGCAGTCCCGGTCACACAATACGTGGTGTTGGAGCCCATGTAGACCTGTCCCTTGTCCTCCGGCGTACCGATCCAAACCGAAGCTGTCCCGCCCCATGCGGCGGAAGCCAGCACCCAGGCCACCAATACCGCCAGTGAAAACCTCACATCACGAAGTCCTGTCATAATTCACCCCTCTTAATGATCCTGTCCTGGGCGGCCTTGGTCACTTCCAGCGCCCGCTGAACAACTTCCTGCACCATGCGTTCCCCGGGTTTGAATTGCTCCAACCGCCGGATCTGCCGATTCACCGCATCCAAAGCCGAAACATGCCCGATGAGTCCCAGGGACTCCACAACGACATTGTCGTACGACAAATCCTCGTGCCGTTCGAGTTCCGCCACCAGTTGCGGGACGTTGTCGCCTCCGCCGCACGTCCCAAGAGCACGGATGGCCATCTCGCGGATGGGCATCCCGTAGCCGTCCGGACGGATGGCATTATCCCGGATCACGCGGGCCAGGAGGGGGGCTGCGGCCTTGTCCCCGCGGCGTCCGAGTATCTCCAGCGCCTGTAAAATGACGGACGGATCCTCATCGGTTACGGCCATCTGAACCACCTCGCCCACAGTCGGTTGATTCTCCTGACTCCACCTCAACATGGCCTCACGCCGTAGAATGGCATTGGGTTCACCCCGGTATTCCGCAACCAACGCCGACGGGGCGGCCGGCACCGGGACGATAGTCGGCAAATCAGGGATAACGGCGGTACCCCCTGCGGTTGCATGCGCGGAATCGCCCACACGACGTTCCGTACTCACGCCACCGCCTGGAATCGCCACAACACCTCTATCGCTGACCGCACCGGCCCCGTTCGCCAGGTTGCTGGACAAAACGGCAGCGTCCGACCGGACTACTCTGGAGACGTCCGGCGGCAAGACGCCGCCATCAACCGCCTTTGGCGCAGGTTCTTCCC
Source organism: uncultured Verrucomicrobiota bacterium (assembly GCA_964535015.1). Taxonomy (GTDB): domain Bacteria; phylum Verrucomicrobiota; class Kiritimatiellia; order CAIKKV01; family CAITUY01; genus CAZDUS01. Next base: position 44,888 of record CAZHRU010000002.1, read on the forward strand.
GGACCGAACGAGTTTCGAAAACGAACAGCAAGGCAAGACCCACGGCCGCCAGCAAAACCGCCATCCATAAACTTGCACGACCTCGATTCGTCAATGAACACCACTCCTATCGCAGTAAGCCATTCCAAACCCAAACAGTATACAACGAACCAAGGAGTGTGTAAACGGTCTTTCTCGCGCAATGGTCGGATACACGAACTTCTTCTTGCCTATCGCCTTGCCGGATTTTATTGTCTCGCCCATGCGTTACATCAGTACCAGAGGCGCCCAGGAACCTGTTGGCTTCAAAACAGCGGTCATGACCGGCTTGGCCCGGGATGGAGGGCTTCTCCTCCCCGCCGAAATCCCCTATGTGGCCTCCCGCCTCCCCGTCTGGCAATCCCTCTCCTACCCCGATCTCGCCTTCGAGATTATGTCCCTCTTCTGCGATATCCCCGCCCGCGACCTCCGCTCCATCATCAACCGCAGTTACAGCACCTTCCGCCATCCGGACATCACTCCCGTCCTCAGCGTGGACGACCTCCATATTCTCGAACTCTTCCACGGCCCCACCCTCGCCTTTAAGGATGTCGCCCTGCAGTTCCTTGGCAATGTCTTTGAATACATTCTAGACGAGGATAACCGGGCCCTGAACATCCTGGCGGCCACCTCCGGCGACACCGGCAGCGCCGCCATCTGCGGCGTCCGCGGCCGTGAGCATATCCGCATCTTCGTCATGCACCCGCGGGGCCGCGTCAGTCCCACCCAGGAACGCCAGATGACCAGCGTTCTGGATGACAACGTCTTCAACATTGCCGTGGAAGGCACCTTTGACGACTGCCAGCAGATCATGAAGGACCTCTTCAGCGACCTCGCCTTCAAGGATCAGCATTCCCTCGGCACCGTCAATTCCATCAATTGGGCGCGCATCCTGGCCCAGGTAGTCTACTACTTCTTTGCCGCCTTCCGCGTCATGCGCCTCACCGGGTCCCGCCGCGTCCGCTTCTCGATCCCCACGGGTAATTTCGGCGACATCTTCGCCGGTTACGTCGCCCAACGCATGGGCCTCCCCATCAGCCGCCTGATTCTGGCCACCAATGAGAACAATATCCTCGCCCGCTTCTTCAACACGGGCGAATACAAACAGGGGGACGTGCATTCCACCATCAGCCCGTCCATGGATATCCAAGTGGCCAGCAACTTTGAACGGTACCTCTATTACCGCTCCGGCGAGGACGCCTACGTACTCCGCGACCTCATGACGGCATTCAGCAAATCAGGCCGCCTAACCGTCGCCCCGTTGCCCGATGGGCGGATCGACGACCTGATCTCGGCCGGTTCTGCCAACACGGCGGAAACCCTGGCCACCATCCGCAAGTTTCATGAGGCCCACGGCTACCTGCTGGATCCCCACACCGCTGTCGGCGTCCATGTGGCGGAACAACATCGCCACAAGGGCGAACCCATGATCTGCCTCGCCACAGCACACCCCGCCAAGTTCAGTCAGGCCATTCAGGACGCCACCGGGCACGACCTGGCGCATCACCCCATCCTGGATGCACTGACTGACCTGCCAACCCGTTGCACCGTCCTGCCAGCATCCAAGGACGCCATCCGCCGCCACATGGAACGGGCCATCCGCAACTGACAGTCCTGTCAACCGATCGCCACTGAACCCGTCTCACCCGTCCGAATCCGCAGACATTCCTGCAAATCCAGAAGGAATATCTTTCCATCCCCCGTCTGCCCCGTACGCGCCCCCTGCACAATCGCATCCATGGCGGGTTTCACATACTCGTCGTTGACCGCAATTTCCAGTTTCACTTTCTTCAGCAACGTTCCGGCTTCCTTGTGACTCCGATAGATCTCCGCAATCCCCTTCTGCCGCCCCCGCCCAACCACATTGGAAACCGTCACCAGTTGAATGTCATTCGCCAGCAACAGGTTCAACACCTCGTCCAACCGGTCCGGTTGAATAATGGCTATAATGTATTTCATACGGTCTTCTCCTTAATCCAGTACGGTGTACCCCGCCTCGCGGTGCTGCGTCAGGTCCAGCCCGACCGCCTCCTCATGCGCATCCACACGAAGTCCAATAACAAAATCAATCACCTTGAACAACACCAGTGACATCACAAAGGAATACACCATCGTGATCCCCACCGCCTTGACTTGAAGCCAGAGTTGCTCCGGGTTTCCATAGAACAACCCGTTGACACCCGCCGGATTGACCGCGCGCGTGGCCCAAATTCCCACCGCCACCGTCCCCCAGATACCCCCGATTCCATGCACCCCAAAAGCATCCAGCGAGTCATCGTACTGGTACTTGGCCTTCAACGCCGTCACGGCCAGCCAGCAGATAACCCCCGACAAAAGCCCGATCCAAATCGCACCCGATAGCGCCACATACCCCGCTCCAGGCGTCACGGCGGCCAACCCTGCCACCGCCCCCGTAATCATTCCCAACGTCGTCGGCTTGCCAAACTTCACCCAGTCCAGAATCGACCAGACTAACCCCGCCGCCGCCCCCGCAATGTGCGTGCACAGGAACGCACTCACCGCCACACTGTTGGCCGCCAACGCACTGCCCGCATTGAATCCGAACCACCCAAACCACAACAGACCCGCCCCCAGAACCGCCACCGGCAAATTGTGCGGCGGCGAAATCGCATCCGGGAACCCCTTCCGCTTGCCCAACACAATGACCGCCGCCAATGCCGCCATGCCCGCATTGATGTGAACCACAATCCCGCCCGCAAAATCCACCGCCCCCATCCCCCCCAACGTCCCGAGAGCCCCCCCCTGCCCCCACATCCAGTGCGTCACCGGATCATACACCAGCGTCGTCCACAACAAACTGAAGACTACAAACGCCGCAAACCGCATTCGTTCCGCAAAAGCCCCAATGATCAGGGCCGGCGTAATGACCGCAAACATCATCTGGAAAACCACGAACGCCGTATGCGGTACCGTCGGAGCATAGGCCGATGCCCCCATCCCGACATTCTTCAACCCCACCCAGTCCAGACTACCCACAATCCCCCCCAGATCCGGACCAAACGACAGACTGTACCCGCAAAACACCCATTGCAGGCTGATGACACTTAGCATCATGAAACATTGCATCAAGATCGAAAGCACATTCTTCCGGCGAACCAACCCGCCATAGAAAAAGGCCAACCCCGGCGTCATCAGCATCACTAACGCCGCCGCCAGCAATACCCAAACCGTATCCGCCCCGTTGATGACAAGCCCCGCTCCCGTAGGCGCTGTCATCGAAAGCTCCTCTCCCGCCCATAACAGAGACGGCACCATTCCCATCAGCGCGACAACAACCATCCGCCATCCATAAGCAATTCGCATAGCAAGCACCTTTCACTTTCCGTACCTGGAGATCAATCCGCACGGCCATGCTGGATCAGCAAAAGGCATACCAACTCTGCGGCACCCTGGAGGAGTTATCCATTGTCGCGGTGACTACTGCTACACGCAAACGGCTTGCCTGCAACCCATTACGCTCCGCCATCCACAGTGATTACAAACTTCGCCTGGCAGGAATCACCGGCAGAGACCATTCAACGGCAACGACAAGTTTGTTGCACCAGGGAAAAAGCGCGACATATTTGAAACTGATTACCCGCTCAGTCCAAGCGCCCGCCACCGGTGAACATCTGCGATCGCACGAGACCGTGCCAGACAAGTCCCGCATCCCGCAACCCGGCACAAGCCGCCTTTCCGGGCGGACGGTACACAAATCGGAACCCGGTAAAGTCCCGCAGTCCCGTAATGGATTGCGGAACTGCATCCCGCTTGCGCACAAACCACTCCGGCCTGCTTAAGTCCACTTGGACCGACGTCCCCTGGCCGGGTTTCAACACAATCACCTCCGCCTCCTCAGGTGGCGCCACCGCCTGATCTTTCCCCACCCATTCCCATGTCGTCACAACCCCTGTGTTCCGGATGGAGTCAGGTTCAAGCCGTAACCGACCGCCGGAGGCCGGATCCAACACCACCAGATCGTTCGAAGACACATTCATCAGCGTCACCACCGCCGCCCGCACCTGCCGGTTGGTGTTGTTCTCCAACTTCAGGCTTATCCCTAATGGAGACCAGTGATGCGCCTTCAACACCGCCGTCCCGCCATGTCCCACCGCGATTTCCATGTCCAGGGCAACCCGCACATCACCGCGCACCCGCCCCGCCTCCATCTCCCGTCCCGCCCCCTGCTTCACAAAGTACGCCTCAATCCCATAGTTCACCGCCATCACGGGACTCCCGCTGTAAAAGTAACCGGTCCGCCCCCGCATGAACAAACCCTCATCCGGCTTCGTCCCCGTCAGGCGGCTCACCGAACCAAACCCGTCCTCGTCACATGACAGGACCGCGTATGCCTTCCTGCCGCGATTCCACCGGTCCCCGCCGGCCAATAGATCCGCCGTAACGGCATTCGTGGCAACATGGTTGACCTCGTAGTCCAACCTCACGTAATCCCCGCGAAACGGATCCCGCGGATCCACCGGTTGCGTCCTCAAATAAACCGGCTTCCCCTTCAACACCACCCATTCCCGTTCGCCCGCCATAAACCCCAACACCAGAAGCTGGAATCCGACAGCCACCCCCATCAGAATCTTCCTCATGACACACCTCCCGCCGCCTTCTGCTTCTTCGCCCGGGAATAGACAACCCCCTCCACCAACAGAAGCGCACCCATCCCGACAAAAATCACCCCGCGTATCAGCAGACTATCAAACAGATCGAAATACCGTGCCACGATCACCAAAATCAACAGCACCGACCCCAGGAGCGTCGGACGGCTAATCCCTCGCCGGCATCCTATCGCCATCAGTGACGCCGCTAACCCGATCAACACCAAATTGAACGGACCCGCCACCACCCAGTTGCCGAAACTCCTGAGATAGAACAAATCCGCCATCGCCAGGATCACCGACATGGGCACCAGCATGATCTCAACACCCAGTTCGCCCTCGCGTCGCTCAACCGTCCCACGTACCCAGTCGCGCGCCAACAGGATCCAGGTCGCGGCGCAGGCAACCAGCGGAATACCCCAGTACACAAAATATGACCACGCCAGGCGACTCCGATCCCATCCGAAAAACTCGTGCGCGATCCGCGGAAAACTCATCAGATAGAGAATCCCGATGTAAAGGCCCCACCCATATACCGCCAGCAATCCGCTGGCCTCAGGAAAGGAACCCCGGATCCGGACATGATACGACTTGGCTATCATCAGCGCCGAAAGACTCAAAAGCACCGACAGGACCAGCCAGGGTTGCCCGCCGTCACGCGGCACCGCAAACGCATAGCTCAGAACCAATCCCGGCACCGCAACGGCCAGCAACAAACGCGAACGCCGTAAGTACGCCAGGGGAATGATGACCAAAGCCAACAGCACCGGCGCTACATACATGGGACTGTAAAACTGCACCCGCTCGACCCCGCTCCAGATCACGAACAGGATCGCCGCCAGGATCGCCTGCGGAATCGACGGCATGGTAATGGCCATGGCCAGTGCCCCCACACCCCAGATCAGGAACGCATTCGGGAAATGCTCATCAATGTGGTAGATCTGGGCCACCAGCCAAATCCCCGCCCCGAATAACATCGTCCCCAAAAGGCACAACCCCTCCCCGAGCGGACGCCGCCTCTCCTCTCCCCGGAATAGATGCAACCCGACCAGGTGCGCAATCAGAACACTCCCCAACACCAGCGTCAGTTTCTGGAACTTCGTGATGTCGGTCCAGTTGTACGCCAACAGCAGAATCACCCCAAGCCCCGCAATCACCGCTCCCAGCGATGAGAAGATAATCGTCCCCCACGCCACCGATGGCACGCAGGACGGATAGCGCCCAAGAATACCCGCTTTCTGCGCCTCACTTACCACCCCATCGCGCACCCACTGATCAACCTCTCTGCGCAACCATTCGACTTGCTTCTTTTCCGCCACCTGAGCCTCCTTCCCAACCCCACTTCAACCATTTCCCCTCAACAACCCCGCCACCACGTCCACCGCCTCGGCAATCTTGCCCGCCTCCTTGCCACCCGCCCGCGCCATCCCCGGCTGCCCGCCCCCACTGCCTCCCGCCACCTTGGCGACCTCCTTGACGAGTTTCCCCGCATGCACACCCTTCTTGATCAGATCGGGACTCACCGCGGCAATGAATTGCACCTTGCCTTCGCAGACCGCCCCCAACACCACCACCACCGACCCGACGCGGGCCAACACTGCCTCGGCCAACGTCTTGAGCCCATCCGACGATACCGCTCCGACATCAGCCGCCACCAGCGTCATCCCCTTGACTTCCCCCGCACCCGCCACCAACCCCTCCAGTTTCATCAGCGCCGCCGCCGTCTCCTGATCCTTGATCCGCTTCTCCAGCGACTTGATCTGCTCCGCCACCGCGTCCACGCGGTCACTCACCTCGGCCGGCGACACGCTGAACCGCTTGGCTAGTCCCTCCACCATCGTCCGGTCCCCGCACATCGCCTCGTACGCCGCCATCCCGGCCACCGCCTCGATACGCCGCACCCCCGACGCAATGGAACTCTCCGATAGGATCCGGAAACTCCCGATCGCCCCCGTCGCCGCCACGTGCGTACCGCCGCAAAGTTCACGACTGTACCCGCCGACATTGACCACCCTGACCGTGTCCCCATACTTTTCATCGAAGATCGCCACAATTCCCGAACCCGGCACGTCCTTCAACGCCATCTCGGAGGTCGTCACCAAGGCATTGCCCACCACCATCTCATTGACCTGCCGCTCCACCGCCGCGATTTGCTCCGGCGTCAACGCCTGGAAATACGAAAAGTCAAATCTCAACCGGTCCGGTCCCACCTGCGACCCCGCCTGCTTGATACTGCCGCTGACCACCCCTTTCAGCGCATGCTGCAACAGATGCGTTGCCGTGTGGTGCCGGGCCACCGCCGCCCTTCGTTCACCATTGACCCTGGCGGTCACCGTCGCGCCTTTCTTCAGGCTCCCCCGGATCATCCGCCCGACGTGCAGTACAATCCCCTCCGTCGGCACCCGCGTATCCGTGACCTCAAACTCGCCCTCGGCAGACACAAGAACCCCCTGATCCCCAACCTGCCCGCCTTTTTCGGCATAGAACGGCGTCTCGCTCATCAACACGGCACCTTCCGCGCCCTCCCCTAGAACCCCCGCCAACACACTGCCCCCGCCATCCCGACGCACCAACACCTCCAGAACCTGCGCCGCCCCTTCCCCCTGAGTATACCCAGTGAACTTCGTCTTGATCCCACGCGCCACCAGGTCCGACACCAAATCCGCATCCGCATCCGTGGTCGCCGCCTTGCGCGCATCGCGCGCCCGCTTGCGCTGTTCCTCCATCAACTCCGCAAACCGGGCCTCATCCACCGTCAATCCCTTTTCCCGTGCCATTACCACCGTCAAGTCCAGCGGGAATCCATAGGTGTCGTAGAGTTTGAATGCATCCCCTCCGGGAAACACCTTCCCGTTCCCTTTCGCCACCCCCGCGACCCCTTCTTCAAATAACGCCAACCCGCGGTCCAAGGTGGTGGAGAAACTCTCCTCCTCCGCCAAAATCGCCCGCGCAATCTCAGCACGGTGCTGCACCAACTCGGGATAAACCCGCCCCATGCACGCCTCCAACGTCGGCAATAACCCCGTCATGAACGGTTTCGTATACCCGATCTTCCGCCCATACCGGACCGCCCGCCTCAGCAACCGCCGCAACACATATCCACGCCCGTCGTTCGACGGCGCCACCCCGTCCCCAATCGCAAACGCCAGCGTCCGCAGATGATCGGCGATCACCCGCATCGCCACCGCACTGTCGCCCGTGTACGGATGCCCGGTCTCCCCGGCCATTTTCAGAATCAGCGGCTGGAAAATATCCGTGTCATAGTTCGACGTCTTCCCCTGAATCACCGATACCACTCGCTCAAGGCCCATCCCGGTGTCCACGTGCTTCGCCGGCAGTTCCTCCAGCGACCCGTCCTGCCGCCGGTTGTACTGGATGAAGACGTGATTCCATATCTCGATCACCTCCTGCAACCCCGCATTGATCATGGCCGCCGTACACCCGTTCTCCGTCCGGTCATAATGGATCTCCGAACAGGGCCCGCACGGCCCCGTCTCGCCCATCTCCCAGAAGTTGTCCTTCTCCGCAAACTTCAGGATGTGCGTGGGATCAATATCCGTGACTTCCTTCCAGATCGCAATGGCCTCATCATCGTTCTTGTAGACCGTCGCCCACAGGCGGTTCTTGGGCAACCCCCAGACCTTCGTCAACAGTTCCCACCCCCAAGCAATGGATTCCCGCTTGTAGTAGTCGCCAAACGACCAGTTCCCCAACATCTCGAAGAACGTGTGGTGATACGTGTCGTAACCCACCTCTTCCAGATCGTTGTGCTTGCCGCTCACCCGGATGCACTTCTGCGAATTTGCCACACGCCGGTATTGGCTGGCCCGCGCCCCCAGGAAGATCTCCTTGAACTGGTTCATGCCCGCGTTCACGAACAACAGGGTCGGATCCGCCTGCAGGACCACGGGAGAACTGGGAACGATCTCATGCCCCTTGCTTTTGAAAAAGTCCGTAAACGATTGTCTGATTTCAGCCGCCGTCATTGTTGCGCCACCCATCTCAGCCTTCCTTTCTACAATCAAAACGGGAAAATATGTGGGTGGCCCCCACGAAGGTCAAGCGTCGAGTTGCGACCTTCCACCCCTGGCAGGGTCATTTCATCTGCTCGAGACGTCACGCGGTCGCCCGTAAGCACACGCGGCCGCCGTCTTCATTCACGGGGATTTCCTGCACCCGCCGGGGAATCACCCTGCTTCGTCATCGCTTCGTCCCACTTCCCCATGCACGGAGGACACATCCCGCGGCCTTTTATATCCAGGTCGTCCATCGCCGGAGACGCACACAACACACAGGTGAATAACGGACACGGCTTCATCCCCAGCATCAGCCCCAGACCCTCCATGCTCTCCTTCTCCACCCGCCGGATCCATTGCTCAGCCTGATCCTTGCCCGCCACACTCAACGCACCCACACTGACCACCACCGCCTTGTCCTTCGCCAGGGAACGCCTCCCGCCCATTCCCGTCAATCCCTCCGCCAGGACCAGCACCGCCGCGGTGTTGCCTTTTACTCTTTCCTTGCCCAGTTCATGAACCGCCTGCAACGTCAACTGCACCGGCGGAACAAACGTGCCGGCATTGGTCACCGGTAACAACTGCTGGCTCACCAAGCTGATCACCCGCTCCTTCATTGTGGCATCCACCATCCCCACCGAATAAAGGGATATCGTCCTCTCGCCAGCCCCCGCCACGCTCGCCATCACCGCCACCAACACTGCCATCCATGTCGACTTCACGTTCATCCTCAGTCCCTCCCCTGCATTTCCACATAAAAAAGGAGGCGAAAACCCACGGCCTCCGCCTCCTGACTGACTCTCGTCTTGGCTTACTTCGCCAGAACTTTGGCCAGATCCGCCGCCGAGGCCGCATCCGGAGCATACCCGTGCGCCCCGATTTCGTCGCAGAACGCCTGCGTCACCGGCGCGCCACCGATCATCACCTTAACCTTGTCGGCCACATCCGACTTCTTCACCGTATCCACAACCTCCTTCATGTTGGTCATGGTCGTCGTCAACAACGCCGAGGCACCGATCAAGGTCGCGTTGTTCGCCTTGGCCAACTCGACAAACCGCGCGGGCTCCACATTGATCCCCGCGTCAATCACCTTGAACCCAGCCCCTTCCAGCATCATCCCCACCAGGTTCTTGCCGATGTCGTGCAGGTCGCCCTTGACCGTGCCAATCACCACCACGCCGCGCGGCTCGACTTTCGCCGCCGCCAACGCCGGCTTCAACAGTTCCATGCCGGATTTCATCGCCCGTGCCGCAATCAACACCTCGGGCACATACACTTCGTTCTTCTTGAACCGTTCACCAATCACGCTCATCCCCCCCAGCAACCCTTTGTTCAGGATGTCCGCCGGAGCAATCTTCTCGTCCAGCGCCTTCTGCACCAGCGCCTTGACGTCATTGGCTTTGCCCTTCATCAAATTCTCTTTGATCTGCTCAAGAATCGCACTCATCGAATCTCCCTTTCGCTTATTCAGTTCTGTTAGTTACACATCTCTGCTTCAAAAAACAGCATGACTCTATCAATGCCGCCACGAAACAAATAGACTCTTCTGGCTGAAAGTTATAACGATATTGCTGCTACTCGAGAGTATAGTGATTACCGCCACTGGGGCCCGGCTTCCACAAGACAGGCTTCCAACCTTGACTTGGCGCACCTTTATCAGCTATTTTCGAGAACTGATGTAGCCCCCTGGGCAAAACCAACAGCAGCCAACTCCTGACACTTTACGCACTTCTTGCCCTGACACAAGAGACACCCTATGGCGATCCTGTCACGACGAACACTAACCGAAATCAGGCGGGATATGATCAAGGCAACCGGCCTGCGGCCCTTCTTCATGGATCTGAACGGTTCCACCGACCCCGCCGATGACCTGCTGGCCGCCCACACCCGGGTACGCCGCCTCCGCAACTACGCCTTGCAGGAAAGCGTCAATCTCGGAGAGCCCTGCTTCTTCGAATTGGTCCCGGGCCTCGCCAGTTGGCTGGTGGCCCTCGAGAACCGGCGGATCATTCACGGAGCCATGATCGGCGGCGAAGTGGTCGCGACTGACCCCTCCCGCTATCCCGGCGAGTGTGTGCAGGATCTGACCAGTCTGGGACTATCCCGTTCCGAGGCCCTCCACTACCTGTCAACCCGCCAACCTTTCTCGGCACCCCAAATGCGCGCCGCCGCCAAGCGCCTCCGTGACACCTTTTACCAGATCAGCGGGTGGAAACCCATTCAGATGGAGGAGAACCGCCTGCGCATGCGCCAGCAACAGCAGATCGCCGAAGCCATCGACGACCGGAAACGCCGCGGCGAATACACGACCTATCCCTTTGAAAAGGAACGTATTCTCCTTTCCCATATCCGGGCGGGTGACCAGGCCGGCGCACGCCGCGTCCTGAATGAAATGCTCGGCGCCATGTATCTCAGTTCCCCGAAACTCGTCGTCCTCCGCGCGCGCGCCATCGAACTGATGGGGTACCTGACCCGCGCCGCCGTCGAGGACAGTCCCGTCATGGAGTCCATGATCGAACGCAATCACCAATGGATGGACCGACTGATCAAGGCTCGTGATTTCGAGGATCTTTCCCGCGTGTTGACCGACGCCCTGAATGACTTTATCGAGGGCATCTACCTGCATGGATTCAACCGCTCCAACAGCCATGTCAGCAAGGCCCTGGATTACATTACCCGTCACTACACCAAATCGCTCTCACTCGCCGATATTGCCAAGGAGGTCGGACTCAGCCCCTACCGACTTGCCCACCTGGTCAAGGCCCACACCGGAAAAACCATCCTGCAAATCATCCTGCATGCCAGAGTCCAGAACGCCCGCCACCTTCTGGAGAGTACCGATAAGAACTGCACGGACATCGCCTACGAGACCGGCTTTAACGATCAGAGTTACTTCATCAAGCATTTCAAGCGCCTGAACGGCATCACACCCGCCCGCTATCGCCGCACCCGCATGGTGAAGACATAGGGCTCATCCGATTGCCGTGCGGCGCAACCCCACCAGCCGATTCCAGGAACACTCGACCAACCGGAACCCCCACCGGTCGGCAAGATAGCGAAAGGTTGCTTCCGTGTAGAAGACGATGTGTGTGGCGTCATTGGCATAGTGCCAGGACTCCATCCGTGTCGCCTCCGTTACCAGTGCCGTCATCACCACCAGAAGACCGCCCGGGCGGAGCAGTGACACCAGGCGATCCATCTCGCTGGCAGGCGCCCGGAAATGTTCGAACACCTCAGTGGATACCACGGCGTCAAAACCCTGGACCGGTAGTGCCCCCCCGCCTGACCCACCGGCGCCCCCCGCGAAATTCGGATCACACCCGCTGGCGTCAAAACCCGCCCCCTTCAGAAGTTCCGTCAGGACAGGCTCAGGCCCGCATCCGTAGTCCAACACCCGCCCCTCCACCCCGTGTCGCTTTAAACAATCGATCACCGGCATCAGGAAACGAACATACCCGGCGTCATCCAGACGGTTACGGTGCAGTTGATACCGCGCCACTTCCTGCGCCGGACTTAACCAGTGATCGGGTGCAACGGATCGTAAATCGCAGATCCCGCAACGCCGGATACCCCGCCCCCATGCCCGGCCATCCGGAAACACTGTATTCCCGCATAGCGGACAAGGCGCTTCAGGGCGTGCCTCCATGGGTCACGACGCAGAATGGCCCGCCTTGGAGTGATGCGCCGCGCCTGTATCGGGGTTCGCCAAAGGGTCGCCACGCCGCTCACGGAACGACTTGCTTCGCCGCGGACCACGACCCCGCCGCGGTCGCCCCCCCTCCCCCCTCTGATGGCCACCCTGATCCCACTCCTCCGCAATCCGACGAACCCGCTCCAGTGCCGCACCATGCGACCCCGTCAGTCGCACTGTGAATTCAAGATAGGCCAAGGCTTCCGGGAAGAACTCCCGCGGCGCCAACGGCCGGGCCCGCGCTCCGTTCTCAGCCACCAGCCGCGGCTGCGACGCCAGAATCTCCGCCGTGCGGTACCGCACCAGTTTGGGCACCTGCACCCGCTCGGTCAACCCGCCAAAATGCTGCAAGGTCACCGAATGCAAAGCCAACCCCTTGTGCTGGCCTTGCTCGGATAACTCCCCGGCCTGCCGCTCATGCATACCCCCGAACATCAACGCAAACAACAGCGCCGGCGACACCTCCCGCCCGGCCTTCCGCCACTCATCCACCTGCGTCAATGCCTCGCTGACCCGACAGCACTCAGGCGTCCCCTGCTGCGATCCCAGCCATGACCCCATTTCCGGGAATAGTATCTCGTATAACCCGAACTCGCGCAGTAACGTGTACGCCCCGCGGGCCGCACCGCAGAAAAACAACTTCTGCACCTCTTCGTACAACCGCGACCGGTTCGCCAAGGCCAACTTTCCATGATGCTCCCGGATCGCTGCGGCCGTGGCCGGATCCAGACTGAACCCGAGCATCGCCGCAAACCGCACCGCCCGCACCATCCGCACCGGATCCTCCACACACCTCAATCCGGGATCCCCGATGAACCGCAACACCCGCCGGCTCAAATCCTCCAACCCCCCCACGTAGTCAATAATCGAGTAATCACGAATGTCATAGAAAAGGGCGTTGACCGTGAAATCGCGCCGCCGCGCATCCTGCTCCGGCGTCCCGAAAAGATTGTCCCTCACAATCAACCCGTCGTCACGCTTGATATGCAGGTGGGGCGGAGGCGCTTCCTCCCCCTCCTCAGGCGGCGTCTGGTCGGACCGGAAGGTCGCCACCTCAATGATCTTGTCCCGCCCGAAAAAGACATGCGCCAACCGGAATCGCCTCCCGATCAGCCGACAGTTGCGAAAGACCTTACGTAATTCCGCCGGCGTGGCATCCGTAACCACATCGAAATCCTTCGGCTTCCGCCCCAACAGAAGATCACGAACCCCACCCCCCGCCAGATACCCGACGTACCCCGCTTCCTTGAGCCCATACAGCACCCGTTGCGCCTCCGGACTGATATTCTGCCTGCTTAACGAATGCTCTGACCGCTGAACAATAACTGGTTCCACTCTTTTCCCCCGCCAATACGATGGTGTAAGTTTCTCACTTCACCCCTGTCTCTGTCAATCACTAGCATCCTTCCCGTCGCTGATTGCAGGCCTCAGGCGCTAGTCTGACAAACTCAATGCAACTCGTCGCCACCTGCAATCTGCAAGGCTTTCGACCGTCCCAGAACCCGTCTAACCAGAAAACAACACTGCATCCGATTAAATAACTTGTACGACTTCGCGTCCTGTGTATAGTATCAAACTCATAGTCTAGAATAGCAATAGCGGAGGAACAAGTTATGATAAATCTGAGCGAACTGAGTGCGGTTGATATGGGGAAGATTCTCAAACTGCGGCGCAAGATTGAGATTCTGGAACAGCAAATGGCCAAGGTGGTTAAGGAGGCGGAAAACAAGCCTTCCTCGATTAGTGTTGCCGTACGCCATATGCGACTCCCGCGGAACTCCCAACCCAGTCTTCGTGAAATGATCAGCAAGATCCTTCACAAGGCGAATGGACCCATGACGGTCTCCGAAATCTACGAGGAGTCCCTCAGCAGCGGCTACCAGTGGCGCTCCAAGGAACCTATGAACGCCTTGAACGTCAAAATGTACACCGACAGAACATTCAAGAAGGCAGCCCCAGGCAAGTTTGTCCTTCGTAAGCCGATCGATTGACACCTCGGGTGATAACCTGAAGCAGCCCCCGCCAGTCGGGGGCTGCTTTCTGTTGCACAGGAGACAACCATGCCAAACACTTCTCAACCGAACGACACCCACAAGGCCATGTTCCTGGATCTGATTGCCATGCTGTCCGCAACCACCATGCAACAGATGGGCAAACTCATCAACCCCATGACCGGGAAAACCGAGGTCAATATGGAAGCCGCTCAGGCCACCATCGACATGCTGGAAATGCTCGAGTCCAAGTCACGCGGCAATCTGGACCGGGACGAGGAACGATTCCTCAAGACCTCGCTGACCACCTTGCGGATGAATTATGTGGAGACAAAGTCCGCCACACCCGCAACCCCTCCCCCTGCCACTCCCGTAGCCCCCACCCCCGCGGACGCAACCCCGCCCGCCGATGAATCCAAGGAACCCAGGTTCCACAAGACCTACGGCTGATCCGAATCTCAGAGCGCCTTGCTAAACCGCTCCAGACGCAGCATGCCTTCCTCGATGTTCGCCATGCTGCAGGCGTAGGAAAGCCTGATATTCTCGTCAGCCCCGAACGGCAACCCCGGTACGACCGCCATCTTCTCCTGCTCCAACAACCGCTCGGCAAACCGAATCGACGGCAACCCGAACGAGGAAATGTTGGGGAACACATAGAACGCCCCCATCGGCTTGACGCACGTCACACCCGGCATCGCCGCCAGTCGCGCGTGCAGATACTTTCGCCGCTGGTCAAAGGCCTCCACCATACGCGTCACGCAGTCCTGGGGCCCCCGCAGCGCCGCCACTGCCCCGTACTGCGCAAAGGTGTTCGGCGCCGAGGTGCTGTGACTCTGCAATGCCGACCCCGCTTTGACCAGCTCGATCGGCCCCGCATAGTACCCCAGCCGCCAGCCGGTCATTGCATACGGCTTGCTGAAACCATTCACGGTGATCGTTTGCTTGAAAATCTCCGGCGACAAACTGCCCACACTCACCGCATGGGTCCCGTCGTAAACCATCCGCTCGTAAATCTCGTCCGAGACAATGTAGACTCCGTGCCGCACCGCCACGTTGGCCAGCGCCCGCAGTTCATCACCTGTATACACCACACCCGTCGGGTTCGACGGACTGTTCAGAATCAACGCCTTCGTCCTCGGCGTCATCGCCGCTTCCAATTGCGGCGGCAACACCTTGAGCCCATCGGATTCCCGCCCCCGGACAAACACCGGTGTCCCGCCTGCCATTCGCACCATCTCGGGATAACTCAACCAGTAGGGCGACAGGATGATCACTTCATCGCCCGGATTGCACAGCGCCATGAAAATATTGTACAAAGAATGCTTGGCCCCGTTGCTGACCAACACCTGATCGGGCTTGTACGACAACTTGTTTTCGACCCTCAGCTTCTCCGCAATCGCCGCACGCAACTCTGGGATTCCGTCGTTCGGGGCGTACTTCGTCTTGCCATCGCGCAACGCCTTGGCCGCCGCCTCCTTGATGTGCTCCGGTGTATCAAAATCCGGCTCGCCGGCACCAAACCCGCATACCTTCTCACCCGCCGCCGCCATCGCTTTGGCCTTGGCGTCAATCGCCAATGTCAACGAAGGGGTTATCGCCGCCACTTTTCCATTAAGTTCCATAGTACTTCTCCACCCATTCCTGGATCGTATCCTGTTGCACATCCACAATTTTCATTTCGCGCGCCGCATTCTCAGGCGAGTCGGAGGCGTGCGCGGCATTGACCATGATATCACTGCCGTACTCGCGTCTCACGGAACCCACTTGCGCCTTCGCCGGATCAGTAGGTCCCAGCAGATACCGAATCTTCTCGACCGCGCTCATCCCTTTGTAAATCAGAGCCAGGCAATTCTCCGTCCCCGTAGTGCTCTTGTCCGCCTCGGCCACTTCCGAGGGGCGATGCCCCGTCATGAACTGGACGATGTCCTCAAACTGCCGGTCTCCCTGCAGGGGCCCCAGAAACTCACCGAGTCTGGTCTCCAACTCTTCGGGAATATCCGCCTTGAATTCCCGCCCCAGGATGGCGCCGGCCTTCTGCCCCATCACCCCCTTGAACTTCTCCCGCAAAATATTCCGCACCGGACCGTAGAACTCCTCCGCCTGGGATACCTTCATTGAGAATTTCCGTATTCCCACAATCCGCAACCCGGACCGCGAAAGCAGGTCGATGATGTGTCCCGGTCGGCCGCTCGGAAACCGGAAGTTGTCGGGCTTGATCAACACCAGGGTGCTCTGAACCCCTTCACTCTCCGATACGTCCGCCCCGTGGTCGACAATTCCACCGTCCGTCGCGCTGAATTCACTCCATAACCGCAGGACCAAGGCCGCCCGCTCCACCGAAGGTGGCACCAGAACCGCCGGTTCGAAATAGGTCACCCGCCCGTCCGCATCCGTGACATAATCGCCATAGGTGTCGCGAATCGTCTCGCCGCCCACCCACCCGGCACGTAGATGCCCGGTGGCATCACGCACTTTCTGAATGGCGTTCTCCCCTTCGAAGAGCAGCAGGATCACACGCCGCCGCTTACCCGTCACCGGATCCGGGGCATAGGACTTCTTCACATATTGGTTGAGTAGTTTGGCAAACTCTGCCTCACTCGGATTGCTGCCCAGGAGCGAAGCCGCGTAGCGGTCCACCAGTTCCTGACTGGGACCGAACATGCGTGCCGCCACCAAGTCCAGTCCGGTCCGACTCATCAGCCGCCCAATCACTCCGCCCGTTCTCGATTTGGCAATCGTGTAAGGATTGATCAATGCGAATGCAAGTTCCGAGGCCATAGTCCACTCTTCCTGTCTGCTGAAAGTCTACACCACCCACGACGGTTTAATTGGCGGGGTACTATTTCGATTGGCACCGTCTAAATCAAGCCAAAAATGCGACGCACCCTTTGTTGACACCTCCACTATTTTTTAATAGTGTTCGACCGTTTTTTGCGGCGGGATAGCTCAGTGGTAGAGCAGAGGACTCATAAGCCTTTGGTCGTGGGTTCAACTCCCTCTCCCGCCACCAGCCTTCGCTCATAGCGCAGCACGAGCGAAGGCTGTCACACCGCGGCCCCTGGCCAAACGCCGGGGTAAAGGCGGATCGGTTCGCAACGCTGCCCAAGGAAGGAGCCCCCATGCTGACAATCGAAACCGTCCGATTCAAAGGTTGGACTAATAACATCCGGATCTCCAATGGCTCCGTTGAATTGATCGTGACCGGTGAGGTCGGTCCGCGCATCCTCCGTTGCGGATTCGTCAACGAACGCAACCTGATGGCCCAATTCAAGGAACAGATGGGCGGAAGCGCCGAGAAGGAGTGGATGATCCGCGGCGGACACCGCTTGTGGATCGCCCCGGAATCCAAGCCGGAAACCTATGAACTCGACAACAGCCCGGTCCAGATCCGTAAGATCCAGGGCGGCATCCGCACCCTCCAGGAACCCGGACGGCTGACCGGCATCCAGAAGATCATGGAGATCCGCATGACGGAAACCTCCAACGAAATCACCATCACACACCAACTCATCAACCGCAGCCGCAAGCCGCGCACCCTCGCCCCGTGGGCCTTGACTGTCATGGCGCCGGGCGGCCTTTGCATCATTCCGTTGCCCGAAAAGATCCCCCACACCGACCGCCTGCTCCACAACCAGACCTGGAGCATCTGGGGCTACACGGACTTCGCCGACGGCCGGTGGACGCTCGGATCCCGCTACGCCTTCTTCCGCCAAAGCCGCAAACACGGCCCCGGCAAACTTGGCATCGCCCACCGTGAAGGCTGGGTGGCCTATCAACTCGATGGATTCCTGCTGGCCAAGTCGTTTAAGTTCGCCGAAGGCGCCACCTATCCCGATGGCGGCGTGAATTTCGAAACCTTCTCCAACGAACGCATGCTGGAGGTGGAAACCCTCGGCCCCCTGACCACCCTGGCCCCGGGCAAGTCCGTCAAACACGTCGAGACTTGGACGTTGCTCAGGAATACCAAGCCGGTTCGAACCGAAAAGGACGCCGCCCTGATCGCGCGGAAACTCAGAACCTGAGATCCGCATTCAGCAGCCGCTCTTCCAATTCCGCGATGACCCGGTCGTCATCCGTCTTCCCGGCACTCTCAAACGTCGCCGAGAACCGTAGGAACGACCCCGCATCGTCCCACGGAACCGTGGAAATCGAACTCTCACGGATCAGGTACTGCGAAGCGTCTTCCGCCGTGGCGAAGACCTTCATCCCCGCCCCTTTCGGCGCCGGAACATACAGATAGAACGTCCCTCCCGGCATCTTCGCCTTGAACCCCACCCGCTTCAACACCTTGACCATCTTGCGCAACCGCCGCTCGTAATGCCGCTTGATCTTGTCGGACAACGCCCGGTCAGCAATCCCGGCGCACGCCGCCAACTGGATGGCCTTGAATTGGCCGGAATCAATATTGTCCTTCACCTCGGCGTACGCCTGCACAATCCGGGGCGCCCCCGCCACAAACCCCAGCCGCCAGCCGGTCATGTTGTAACTCTTGCTCATCGAGTGCAACTCGATCGCCACGTCCTTCCCGCCCGGCCGGCTGAGAATGGACAACGGTTCACGCCCGTACACCAGCGTCGCATAGGCCGCATCCTGCACAATCAGGATATTGTTCGCCTCCGCAAACGCAATCAACTCATCAAACAGGGCCTCCGATGGCGCCACCCCGGTGGGATTGTTCGGATAATTCACATACATCAACTTTGCCCGCCGCACCACGTCCGGATCGAGTTTGTCGAGCGCCGGATAGAACCCGTTCTCCTTGCGGAGCGGCATCTTGACGACTTCCCCGCCCAGGTAACGTGTGTGTGTGGCCAATACCGGATACCCCGGCACCGTCACCAGCGCCACATCCCCCGGATTGATGAAACACAACGGCAACATCGCCAACGCCGGCTTGGAGCCAATACTGTGGGTGATTTCCGTTTCCGGATCGAGGCCCGCCACCCCGAAAAACTTGGCCATGTATTCCGCCGCCGCCACCTTGAATTCGCGAATCCCGTTGTCGGCATATCCGCGGTTCACCGGATCATCCACAGCCTTCTTCAGCGCCTTCCGGATCGGCGCCGGAGCCATCTGGTCCGGCTCCCCAACCCCGAAATCCAGCAGTTCCACGGCCGGCCGGGCCGCCCGCGCCGCCGCCTTGGCCCTCTTGATCTTCTCGAATTTGTAGATCTCGTTGCTGGTTCCAAACGCCGATCCGCCAATCCGCTCCGCAAACAACTTCTGAAAATCCATGTCTCTCTCCCGGTTGCGATTCAACAAAACGCTTAACCATTACCCTGAACCGCCCCGCCAATCAACTCCCAAGTATTGACGCCGACCGATTTCAACGGCATCATAACCTCACAGGAGACCTATGAGCGAATCACCGACAACCCCAGACACCAGCACCGCCACCCGCGATGCCACCGCCTTGGTTCAGGCTATCGGGCAGTCCCTGAACATGGCCACCCTGTACGGAATGAACCATAAGGTTACCCGCACCTCCCTCGAGGGCAGTTACCCCGTCCTCAACCTTTTCATCGATCTGTACGGCCACCTCGATGTCAACGTCACCGAGGGCAGCCTTCTCATCAACGGCAATCCCTCGGAGGCGCCCTTGTCCGCCACCCTGGCCGCCAAACTGACCACCCATAACCTTCTGAGTTTCGAAATCGCCAAGGGATTCACCCTCGATGAATACCTCGCCCTCTTCACCATCCTGCTGACCTCGCCCAGCCAACTCGGCGGCCCCGCCTCATCCAAACTGAACGAAACCGGCGGATTCCTCCACATCCAGGCGCGTTCGGTTGAATACCGCCGCATCGCTGAAGGCGAAACGATCCAGGATGCCTCATCCGGCGATTCCACCCCCCCGCCAGACCTGGATAACATCCTGGCCTTCCTGAAGGGAGATGAGAACGCCGACGCGCAACGCTCATCCGAGGATATCCTCCACCTCGCCGGCGATGCCGAAAAACTGGCCGACCTTATCCTGCGCACTGTTGAGGTCCGCGCTTCCGTTACCAACATCTCGTCAGGCGAATCCCTGACCGATATCGTCGTCGGCACCATCGGCAAAATCGTCACCGAACTGACCAGCCCGGACAACATCCGTACCGAAAAAAGCCGCAAACAGGTCAAGCGCTCGCTGATGCTCCTGGAGAAGGTCGTCCTCCAGAAACTGCAACAATTCGCCGGACACGAGACTTCCGAGGCCGCCCAGGCCTTGCTCGACGAAGCCGCCGAAAGTCTGGACATGGAGAACATGGCTTCCAAGTTCCTCAAGAACAAAAAAGCCGCTGAGGAATCCAGCGACAAACTGCGCCGCCTGATCGCCCGGACAGGCGACGATCCTGAACAACTGGCCGCCCTGCACGAAACTCTCGCCAGCCGCGGACTTTCACAAGAAGGCTGGCAGGAACTCATGATCACTCGCGAATCCTTGTCAAGGGCGGGCACCGGTGACTCCACCGATGGCTTGAACGACATCAAGACCCTGACCACGCTCCTGGCGAAACTCGGAGAGACCATCGCCCAGTCACACACCTCCCCTGCCCCCGAAACACTCCATGAACTGGCCGACGAAACCAACCGTCAGATGGAAACCCTGGCCAAGCGAGCCGAGAAGAAGATTTCCGCCCTCCGCCAGATGCTTGGCCAGGAGGCGCTAGATGCTTCGGGAAAACCAATTCCATTGTCGCGCAGGCAATTGATGGAGTTCATGGCGGAAATCGGACAGGAACTCAGCCAACCCTTGACCGTGGTTTCAGCAACCATCGATATGCTCCGGGCCCAGCGTGCCGGAATCCTGACCGAAGCCCAAGGCGAACTGCTCACCATGACCGCCGACAGCACGGCCCGCCTTACCCATCTCGTGGATTGCCTGATCCGAATCGCCGGAAACCCGCACAACACCCACCCCGATCAGGCCATCTTGGATGTACTCCGCCACACATCGAATCCCTAACCCATGGTCCGTAGTCCGAGCCTATTCCCTACCCCACACACCCGTCCTTGACGTGAATCACCCGGTCGCACCGCGCCGCAATCTCATCGTTGTGCGTCACCAACACCAGGGTATGCCCCTTTTCCTTCGTCAGCGAAAACAGACAGGACAGAATCTGCTCCCCGGTCGCACTGTCAAGATTCCCCGTCGGCTCATCCGCCAGCAACAACTCCGGTTCATTGATCAACGCCCTGGCCAACGCCACCCGCTGCTGTTCCCCTCCCGAAAGTTCCAACGGCGTGTGCTCCATCCGTTCACCCAGTCCCACCGCCGCCAGCAATGCTTCCGCCCGTCGCCGGTGTACTCCCGCCTCCCGCCGCATCTCCCATAACGTCATCGTCGGCAACAACACATTCTCCAGCACATCCAGTTCCGGCAACAGGTGATAGGACTGGAACACAAACCCCACATGCCGCGCCCGCAACGCCGTACGGTCCCGCGCCGAAAGGCGATACACATCCCGCCCCTTGAAAAACACCCGCCCCGCCGATGGTTGATCCAACCCGCCCAAGGCATGCAACAACGTGCTCTTGCCGGCCCCGCTGGGGCCGACAATCGCCACCGTCTCACCCACCCGGATGTCAACCGACACCCCTTTGAGCACATGCAACGACCGCCCACCCATCAGATAGGTTTTCGTTATCGCTTCCGCCTGTGAAATCATTTCCATCTTAGCCTGTCATCCGTAGTCCGCAGTCTGTAGTCCGTAGTCTGTCCCCCACCCCCCCGCCCCTCCTACTCATGCCGCAACGCCTGCACCGGATCCAGCCGCGCCGCACGCCAGGCGGGAATCAACCCGGCCAGCGTGCAAATCACAACCACCGCCCCCGCCACAATCGCCACATCCACCGCGGAAGTCCGCGACGGAATCTCACTCAATCGGTACAGTTCCTTTGGAAAGAGCTCGAGACTGAACGTGTCCGACAACCACCGCAACAAGTCATTCCGGAACCTCAGCACCAACAACGCCGTCCCGATACCCGCCGTCGTCCCGATCATCCCCTCCAACCACCCCTGCCAGAAGAAAATCCGCATGACCGTCCCCGAGGAAAACCCGATCGACTTCAATAGTCCGATCTCCCGCGTCTTTTGCACCGTCACCGTAATCAACGTGTTGGTAATCCCAAAGGCCGCCACCACCGTAATGAAGATCAGCAGGAAGAACATCATGTTCTTCTCCACACGCAGGGCGCTGAATAACTGCCGGTTCTGCTCCATCCAGGTCTCAACATAATAGTCCGTCCCCAACGCTGTCCGGATGACGTCCCGGATCTCCTGCGCGCGGTACGGGTCCCGCGTCATCAGACGGATGGACTGCACCCCGCCCTCCATCCCCACGATCTCCCGCCCCTTCTCAAGCGAGCACAACACAAACCCCATATCATACTCCCACATCCCCACCTCAAACACCCCGGCCACCACCAACTCCTCCGGCAACGCGATTTCATCGCGGCTCACAAAATTCTTCGGCGAATTGATTAGCAGTTTGTCCCCAACCGCCACCCCCATCCGCCGTGCCAGGTCCACCCCCACCACCACCCCCTTTCCCTCAGGCGCAAACACCCCCGCCACCATATGCCCGGGAATCTGGCTGACCGTCTTCTCGCACACCTTATCCACCCCGCGCAATACCGGTGTGTAAATCCGCCCGCCATGGTTGATGACCACCGGACTCTCAATGGTAGGCGCAATCCCGGATACCCCGGGGACCCCCCGTAACCGGCCCACGACCTCCCCCTCGTCCTCAATCCCCCCAGCCGCCGTCACCGTCAGATGGGCGTTGAACCCGAGAATCTTGTCTCGCCACATGTCATCAAACCCGCTCATCACGGACAAAACGATGATCAAAACCGCCACCCCGAGCAAGACCCCGAGAACGGAAATGATGGTCACCACCGAAAAGTAGGTCCGCTTGGGCTTCAGATACTTCAGCGCAAGAAACAGTGAAACCGGCATCATGGTGGATGACATGGCTTTAGACGTCCCGCGGCTTCAACTGTGGGAATAAAATTACATCGCGAATGGCATCGCACCCCGTCAGGGTCATGACCAGGCGGTCAATGCCGATTCCCATTCCGCCGGCGGGCGGCATCCCATGCTCCATGGCCGTCAGGAAATCCTCATCCACCTTCTGGGCCTCGTCCCCAGCCTGCTCCTCAAACCGCTTCCGCTGTTCGATCGGGTCGTTCAACTCGGAATACCCCGGTGCAATTTCCTTGCCGCCAATGACCAACTCGAACACATCCACCACCGAAGGATCATCGGCGCAACGCTTCGCCAGCGGCACCAACTCCGCCGGAATCCGCGTTACAAACGTGGGGTTCTGCAGCGTCTTCTCAATCAACTTGGAGTAAACCTCCTGCGTGATTTCCGCCGCACCCCATCCGGACTCCACATGCACCCCGGCGGCATCCGCCTTCGCCCCCATCGCCGTCCGATCGAGAGAAAACCAGTCCGCACCCATCCGCTCCATGACAAGATCCCGGTAGGCCACTTCGCGCCACGGGCGACTCAGGTCAATCGGCACCTCGGCCGTCCCGACACGCAGGGTCCCCATCACCGTCTGCGCCACCTGAGTCACCATCGTCTCCACAAGGTCCTTCATCCCCCGCATGTCCGAATACGCCTCATACACCTCGATCATTGTGAATTCAGGATTGTGCGTTCGCGACAATCCCTCGTTCCTGAAATTGCGGTTGAGTTCGAACACCTTGTCATACCCGCCCACCAACAGGCGCTTCAGGTAGAGTTCGGGGGCGATTCGCAGGTACATCCGGGCATCCAGCGCCTCGTAATGCGTCGCAAACGGCCGGGCCGCCGCCCCGCCCGGCTGGGGTTGCATCATGGGCGTCTCCACTTCCTGGAACCCCGCGCCGTGCAGATACGCCCGGATCTCCCGGATCACCAACGACCGCTTCTCGAACACCGCCCTCGCTTCCGGGTTCGAAATCAGATCCAGGTACCGTTGCCGGTACCGTTGATCCGTATCCTTCAATCCGTGCCACTTCTCCGGCAACGGCAACAGCGCCTTGGAAAGCAGTACCCACTTGTCAATCTTCACCGTGGGCTCCCCGGTACGGGTCATGAAGGTGGTTCCCTCCACCCCGATATGATCACCAAGATCCAACAACTTGAACGCGTCGAAGATTGCCTCGCCGACATGGTTCTTCATCGCGTAAACCTGCAACCGGTCCGACCCGTCGCGCAGATCGGCAAAAACACTCTTGCCCATGTCCCGGAACGTTGTGATCCGCCCGGCGATCCGTACCGGCTTGTTCTCCTCGAACCCGGCGCGAACCTGCGCCAAACGCCCCGTTCGCGCAAACGCCCGCCCGAACGGTTCATACCCCAACCCCTTCAGCGACTCCAGATTCTTCCGACGCTGTTCGACAATCTCACTGGACACTGCTTCCGTCATACCATCTCCCGCCTTCGCTTGTTACCCATGAACCATCAACCATTCCCCAACACTGCCCCTCGCTACTTGCCAATCAGCGATTTCCCCTTCAACAGCACGTCCAGTTGCTCCCGTAACGTCTTCTCCAGATCCGGAATCAGTCCGATATGCACCGCCTGCACTGTCCCGTCCTTCCCGATCAGCACCGTCTGCGGAATCCCCTGCACCTGGTAACTCACCCCCACCTTGCCATCCGCATCCAGCGCCACCGGACAGGACACGCCTTCCTTTTCCATGAATTTCCGGATCTGATCCGGTTGCTCCTGCTGATTGACCGCATAGAAGACCACTCCCTTGCCCTTGTACTCGGCAGTCACCTTGGCCACCGCAGGCAGCGCCTGCCGACAGGGACCACACCATGTGGCCCAGAAATCCAGCACCACCACCGTCGCGTTTGTCGAGACCACAGGCACCTCCGCCTTGCCCCCGTCCAACAACTCCAGCGAGAAGGCCGGAGCGGGTTTCCCCTCCAATGAATCTGAAACCGTATCGCCTTCCTCTTCCGCGAACAACGAGTCGACCTTCCGGGCTCCTGCCGGAGGTTTGAACTCAAAAGCGCCCGCCGGCAATGCCGATCCCACCGTCCATCCGCTGAACTGATTCTCGACGGTCATCTTCATATCGCGCATGCCCGGCATCTGCTCGTCCACGGCACCCATCCCCTTGGTCATGTCCGTCACCACCTTCAGCACCACCGAGGTCGCCCCCGTCGTCACCCACATTTCCCAATCAAACTCATTTTGTTCGAAACGGAGCAGATCGCACTCCTGCCCGTCCACGATTGCCCTCCCCCCCAAGGTTGCCTTCTTGACTCCTTCCAGCACCGCCGCCCGCACATCATCCTTCAGCAAATTGTCGATGAACATCGTCGTGGCACCCATCGCCCCCACTGCCTGGAACAACTCGTCATATGTCTTCGGCGCCACACTGACCGCATACCGGTCCATCATGGGCAGATGCGAATAGACGTTCGAGCCATCGGACACCATCGTGAAGGTCGGCATCCCCTTGATTCGCCGGATCGCCAGTTTGGCGGGCCGTTCAACCGCCACGGAGTAGGTCGTCGTGATCTCCTGCCGCATGCCCTCCATCTCGTTGCGCATCTGTAACGTCATGGTACAGGACATGGACCGGGCCTTCTGCATCCCATCGGCCAACCTGCCCAGGACCTTCTCGACCGCCGGATCAACGCCACTCTCGCCTGCCTTTGCCGCAAACGCCATCCACGCCACTATCACCAACACCAGCATCGTCTTCATGAGTTACTCCTGTTCTGCATCTCCAAGAACGGCAATCGTAATGATTCCGGTTCAAACACAAAATCTTCCGCACACAACTGCATCGCCTCCTGCGTCATGGCCATGTATTTTCCGGCGGCCGTCGCCAGCAAAACCCCCTCCTGATCCAGAACCCGGCCTTCGGTCAACACGACCCGCGACTTCGCCTCCCCGATCCATCCCTCTACTCGGATCCGGACCCCCTCACCCACCGGCGCCTTGAGCCGTACCGTCATTTCCGCCGCCACACAGGCCTTGCGGAACGTCAGGATGGCACCCCACGTCATGACCTCGTCCAACAGCGTCATCAGAATCCCGCCATGCACCAGATGCCGCCAACCCAAATCCTCCACGCGCGTCACATGCTCCAGCACCACACGATCCTTCTCGATCCTCGACCGCAATTGCAAGCCATGGATGTTCTCCTCCCCGCAGATAAAGCAGGATTTCGTCCGCGGCAGAGTTCCCGATGTAAAATCCCAATCGGCCATGGCCTAGTATACATCCACCTGGCGGTAGACCCCCAGCGTCACAAACAGGCGTGCCGCCCCTCGCTCCAAAAGCGTGTTCAACGTCTCGGCCTGCCGGTTGTATATCTCCTTGTGCATCATAATGCGCGCAGTCTGTTCATCCAGTTTTCCCCTGAGATTGTCCAGCGTTTCCCGCCCGCCGGAGTCACGCTCGGCATCCATGGCCGCGAACAGGCGGTTCAGGACAGACGTCAGTCGCGCTTCCGCCTTCGAACACTCCTGCACCGTCGCCACATGGTCAGCCAGATCACAGGCGTTCCCGATCACATCCAGCAACTGAGAGTTATCGGCATGCACAGCCGCCACGATGTAGGGCACCATTTCACGGCGGACCATCAGCGCCTTCCGCAAGTCCTCCCAGGCCTCATTCACCTGGCAACGCGAGAATTCCAGCGCCTTGGCCGTCTGCGACACCCACAGCGCAAACGACACGCCCGCCATCGCCAGTATGATGAACACCAACCCAATCATAATTTACTTCGTCGCTTCCCCGCCGTCAGTCGCCCGCGCCATCATGCCCGCAACCCTAAATCACCTGTAATCTCAAGTCCCTTGGGCAACCGCGCCCGAAGCGTCTTGACCCCGTTGGCATACACCGGATCAATCTCGATCTTGTGGATCAGCCCGCCCCTGGCATCCCGCGGCACCTTCACACCCGCCAGTTCCATCCAGCGCGCCCATTTCCCCATCATCGCCGCCCGCGACGTCGCCGGCGAATCCTCGCCCTCGGCATTCTTGACCGGAGCGAATTCATCCTCCCGCGCGAATTCCAGGATCAGCGCCGTCCGGGCATCGGGCAGCGCATCAAAGATGAACTTCTCAAACTTGAACGCATTGGGCTTGTCCGGTTTGCAGGTCTTCCCGGCCTCGTCACAGTACGACACCTTCTTGTGGGCCTGGTGCAGCGGCAACCCCGCGGTGGCTTCCTGCTTCAGGAACACCAGCGAGAAAATATGGATCGCCACACTGCCGAACTTGAACACCAACTCGCCATCCGGCCTTCGCCCCTTCTTCTGGTCGTCGGTCAGTTCCGTGTATTCCACCACCGCCTGCCGCCCGTCACGCACCACCACCACCCCAAGCCCCTCCGAGGGATCGCGCTTGGCACAAACCTTGAGCGACATCTCCGCCTGCCGTTGCAGGTGCACTCCCACAAACACCGGGTCCGCGATCTCCACCAGAGGGTTGTCCACCTGGAAGTAGAATAACGTCGTCAATCCCCGCCGTTCCATATCCTCGATCATGCCCGTTCGCTTCAACGCCGTCAGGATCCCGCCATGGCCGTCCGGCGCCAGAAAAAGCCTCCCGGGCGCCTCCAGCACCATCCGCCCATCCGGCCAGAACGCCGGCAGGGTCCCCTGCACAAAGAACTTCACCCGCTCCGCCGCCAACCCGAAATACGCATGCCCCTCGAAGAAACGCCTCGTTTCCGCGTCATTGCCCTCGCTGGTCATGATGTAGAACGGCACCGGCGCGCCAAACTCCCGCTCCAGGGCCAAAACCTTGCGCGCATGGATCTCAAATAGCGATGCCCCCGTGACCGGCCCCAGCGAATAGGTCCCCTTGGGCCCGTCATACCCCAACCGCGTGCCTTGCCCGCCTGCCACCAGAATCACTCCCACCTTGCCATCCCGCAACGCCCGCTCCCCAACCTCGCGCGGCCCCGCCTGCTCACCGGCGGAAAGCGACACCACAGGGGCCGGCGCAATCGCCGAATGAACCGGGGCCCCCGCGCCGGATGACGTGGCCCCCAACAACGCCCGGATGCGACCAATCGTCTCCACATCCAAGCCCCCGATCTGCTTCAACAACCCCGCCTGCTCCACCGCATCCAGCCGATCCCAGTTGGCCAGCACATGCGCCTGACCCAGCCGCTCCAACATCGCTTTTGCTTCTGTATACTTCATAGTCGACCCTACCTCCGGGCAAGTTTCCGCAACCGTTCCTGCTCCCCCGGCGACAGACTGGATAACCGCACCATCAGTTGATCAGCCAAAGCCGCCGCCTTTTGGGAGTCGCCTTTCTTCCCATATAATTCTGCAAGATGCAACTGCACAACCGGCGAATCGGGCGCCCGCTCCATCGCCTTCCGCAAAGCCGCCTCCGCCCCCTGCCAGTCGCCCCGCCCGGCAAGTATGACCCCCAGGGTGTCCTGGAAATTGGCATTTTTCGCATCCATCCCCACGGCTTCGCGGGCCAGAGGTTCCGCCTCCGCCAGATTCCCCCGTTCGCTCAATACCCACGCCAGATCGTTCAACACCTCCGCGCCGCGATTCCGCTCCAGGGTCTTCCTCAGCGAACTCTCCGCCTGCGCGTATTCCTTGCGCTCCAGTTGTAGCGACGCCAGAACCTGGTTCGCATAGGGATGCCCGGAATCGAGCAGCAACAGACGCCGGATATGATCGCTGGCCAGTTCCTTCCGGCGCTCGATCACATCCAGCCTCAATAAAAGATCGAGTAAAGCCACCGCGTTCGGCCGCATATTCAACGCCTGGTCAAGAAAGACCCTCGCCTCGGCATAGTGCCGCCGATACAAGGCAATCTGCCCGAGTACCGCCGTCGCCAGGAAATCCTTGCCCCGCACCCGCTGCAACCGCCGTTCGCACTCGCTGATGGCCGCTTCATCATTCTGCTCGAGCACCACCCCGCCCAGCATTGCCCAGGCCGCCGGCAGATCCGGCTTCATATCCACCAACTCCTGCAACACGATCCTAGCCTTGCCCGGCTCCCCAGCGGCCAGATGAATCACCGCATACTCCAGCGCCAACCGGTCCTTGGGGACCCCTACGGTCTGGACCCGGTCGAGAACCTTGACCGCCTCGCCAAATTCTCCGCGCTTCGTCGCCAGCCGCGACAGGGAAACCAGCGCCGTCACATTGCTCGGATTGGCCGCCACCAGTTCCTTCAGCACCGCCTCCCCTTCCTGCACCTGATCCTGCGCCATATACGCCATCGCCAACCCCTGACTTAGCCGCGCTTTCCGCTCCGGCGCCAATTCAATGGCCCGCTTGTACCCCGCCACTGCCAGGCCGGGTTGCCCCGAATACGCCCACGAAAACCCGAGATCCGCATACGCCTCGGGCATCCGGACATACCCATACACCCTGGAAAGCGACCAGATCTGGTATTTCTGCTTGAGGTTCTTGGACAACCCCTGCACCGCCTCGTTGACCTTCTCCGGCGCCGGCACCGCATAACCGCGCCGAATCATCGTGAACTGGTTCAGCAACGCGCTGATGTTGTCCCCGTCCAACTCGCGCGATTTCGCATAGGCCTCGTAGGCCTGCTTCTTCCACCCCGCATCCTCCATCAGAACCCCGAGGTTGTTCGCCGTCATGCTGAGGCGTCGCAACACCTGGTCCGCCGCCAGCGCCAGCAACGGATTCGTCCGGCGCAACACCGCCAGTTCGCCCAGGAACGGCTGCTTCCAGAACTCCTGGTGCGCCGCCCAGAGCGTCTCCAGATTGATAGCCTCCCGCCCCGACACCCCCGTGAAAAGCACCCGGTCCGCCACCGGCTGCAGATTCACCGCCAGCCAGAAGTCGGGGTAGTTCAAGAATGCCACCTTCCCGGCGAATCCGGGATCGCTCCGCATCCACTCCTGGAGGAACGCCATCACATCCACCTCGGCCAATCCCTTCAACCGGGGATTGTCGAATGACTTCGCCAAGTGCCGCATGTAGAGGTCGTTGCCGCCCATCCTGAGATTCAACAACTTGAGCGGTGTCCCCATCTCACGAGCCGCCAGTTGCACGTTGCTGTCCAACAACCCGTCGGTCACCAACCACTCACGGGGCCCCGCCGCCTGAACCACCGTCCTCGCATACTCATTCACGGCCCCGGCCATTCGCGCATCAATGGTCTTGAAGTTCAATACCCCCGCCCCTATGGCCGCCGCCGCCAGAAGCACGACCGGAATCAAGCCCCCATACTCCCGCCACCATAAACGGCGCGGCTCATCCTCGTCGGCATTCCACCAGATCATGCGCGAAATGAAGGACCAGTATGCCGCCAGATACCCCAACGTGAACGCCAGCAGAACATAGGGCGTCACCAACAACCGACTCGGACCTAGCACCCGCCAGGGGGAAAAAGGCACGTTGAACAACACCGCCACGACAACCCCTGTCAGCATCAAATGCAGACTGTACAAACCCCAGTCCCGTTCCTCGTTCAACCCGCGCCGCCCCACCGCCAGCACCGCCAGCCACGGCACAATGCCTGCCACAATCACCAGCAGCCACCCCACTTGCGGCAGCCCCTTCGCAATCAACTGGTACTGCCCCTTGAGCACATAGAACAGCGCCGGCCAGAACCGAGCCTCCCCGCTCATGATCAATGACTCGGCCCCCATCAATCGCCAAGCCGCCACCCCGTAGAAAAGCATTCCCGCCGCCAAGCAACCCGCGAGCCCCAGCACCCGCCCCCAACGCAAGTCACCGTTAATCCACAACCCGTATAACAACCCAATGACCACCAGCGGTCCGAAAATGATCAGCGTTGCAAACTCGACCGCGAAAACCCCGTACAGGAACGCCAGCACCAACCCCACCCGCACCGACGCATCGGAAATGAACCGCAGGAACAGGCGCACCAGCACCAGTAATAACAGCAGATCAAACACGGCCACATGAAACCGGGTGGCCGCATACCAGAACGGCACCGCCCCCATCAATGCCAGCGCCGCCACCACCCCGGCCAGTAACGAGGCGCGGTTCGCGGCACGGACGTTCAGATCGGATACCGGTATCGCCATCCAGACTGCATCCGCAGTGACTCGGAAAAGCATCCACACGGAAGCCGCCCCGAAAAGAACACTCATGAAATTGAGCCGAAAGACAAGTCCTCCCAACGGCAACTTTTCCACCAGATCAATCAACCAACTCCAGAGCGGACTCTGCCCGAACGCCAACGGCGCCAATCCAAGTTCCCGGACCATGAGGTCTGCCGATTCACCGGGAAAGGGACCCCGGCTCACCGTAACCGAGTACAAAATCAGGGCCGCGATTCCCAGAAGGGGCCCCAGGAGAAGATACGTCCGGCTTTGTAAAGTGTTCATGCGGGGTAGATTGTCGAAATTTGCCCCCCGGGTCAAGTTTCCCCCATGTGAAACAACGGCCCGCATTCATCTGACATCGCGATTCCCATACTGGCTCGATATGAAACAGGAAACTACTCAATATTCTGAACCTGCTCGCGCACCCGCTCCAGTTCCGCCTTGAACCGGATGACCACCCGCGTGATCCGCACCTCGTTGGCCTTGGACCCGATCGTGTTGATCTCCCGGAACATCTCCTGCGCCAGGAAATCAAGCGTACGTCCAACCGGCTCCGGGGAGCCAAGTAACGTCACCCCCTGTTTGAGATGACTTTCCAGCCGCGTAATCTCCTCGCTGATGTCGCTCCGGTCGGCAAACAACGCCAACTCCTTCATCAACGTCGGATCGTTGGCTGGCACATTGACGCCCGCCTCACGCAGCCGCTTGTCCAACGCCATCCGGTACCGCCGCGTCACCCCCGGCGCCTCCTTCCGGATCTGCGCCAGCATCCCCGACAGTTTCTTGATCCGCGCCCCCAAGTCCAACGCCAACGCCGCCCCCTCCCGTTCCCGCATGGCCGTCAACTGGTCCAACGCCTGAAGCAACGCCTTCTTCAGCACCGGCCAGACATAGTCAACATCCTGGTCCGCCCCGCGGTAACTCACCACCTCGGGAAAACTCAGCAGGACCCCGGCCTTCAAGTCGTCCGGCAACCCCAGCGTCCGCGCCATTTCGCGCAACTCACCCACATAGGCCGCCGCCAGATCGCCATCCACACTCAGACTCCGCTTGCGGAGCCCCGACGATACATTCACGGATACCCCGCCCGCCACCTGCCCGCGGGAAACTCGCTTCTGCACCTGCTCCACCACCCGTGATTCGATCGCCATCAGGGTACGCGGCAGATTCACACGAACTTCCAACTGCTTGCGATTGACCGCGTTGAGTTCCACGTCCACACGGAGGCCCCGCCCCGCCGCCTGCCCCCGCCCATACCCCGTCATACTCCTCAGTCCCGGCTTCTGGATTCCTGTTTCCGGCTTACGCATGGTTCCACCTTCCTCTCCTGCCTACTTCGCCTTCTCGGCCTTGAGATACGCATCAATGAACAGGTCCAATTCGCCATCGAGAACCTTGTCCACCTGGCTCGTCTCCGCCTCCGTACGGTGATCCTTGACCATCGTGTAGGGTTGCAGCACATACGACCGGATCTGGCTGCCCCAGGCAATCTCACCCTTCTTGCCATAGAACCGCTCCATCTCCTTGCGCTGCTTGTCCAACTCCATCTCGTATAACCGCGCCTTCAGCATCTTCATCGCCTTGGCCCGGTTGGAATGCTGCGACCGCTCCGCCTGACAACTCACCACAATCCCCGACGGCAGATGCGTCAGCCGGATGGCCGAATCGGTCTTGTTGACGTGCTGGCCCCCGGATCCACTGGCCCGGAAGGTGTCCACTCGCAGGTCTTTTTCAAGAATCTCGATCTCGATGTCGTCATCGATTTCCGCCACCACATCGAGCGATGCAAACGACGTGTGCCGCCTTTTATTGGAATCAAATGGACTGATACGCACCAACCTGTGCGTGCCGCGTTCGCACTTCATGAATCCATACGCATAGGCGCCCTTGACCGCAAAGGTCGCATACTTGATCCCCGCCTCTTCCCCCGGTTGCACGTCCAGCACTTCCACCTCAAACCCCTTGATGGAGCAGTAACGCTGGAACATGCGGAATAACATGCCCGCCCAGTCGCAGGACTCCGTTCCACCCGCCCCGGCATGCAGCGACAGGTAGGCGTTGTTCCGGTCCAACTTGCCGCTGAGCAACGACTGCATCTCCAGTTTCCTGAAGTCCCCCTCCGCCCGATCGAGATCCCGCGTGGCATCCGCCAACGCATGATCCCGCCCCGCCGCGTCGGATTCGGTCTCCGCTAACTCCAGCATCAACGACGCATCTTCCATCAATCGGTCAATCTCGTTGAACGGCCCCAGAACGGCCTTGATCTCATTGACCCGCGCCAGAACCCCCTTTGCCTTGTTCTGGTCATCCCAAAAACCAGGCGCTGCCGATTGTGCCTCCAGTTCCTTCAATAAGGCGGTGCGTCCTGCAACGTCAAAGATAACCTCGCATTTCCTCGGTCTTGTCCCGCATCTTGCTGATGCGCCCGCGCACGTCGTCTATCATGGTTTCTGCTCTCCTGTGCCTGTTTCAAAACAAATCTTCCGTCTTGCCGCCATCAAGGCCAACACAAACAATACACTACCCGCCACCGCGCAGGGAATGGCAAACACCCAATCCCCGTGACGCATGTACACCGTGGAAGCACTCCCCCCGGCCGGCCATCCCACCAGCCACTGGCATACCTGCTCGGATGGGGGCACCCCCCGCCCGTTGTCCGTCGCATCCTCGATCATTCCGTTCGGCTGGATCAAACACGTAATCCCGCTATTGGCCACACGGACAATGGGCAACCCGTTTTCAACCGCGCGAAACACACAGTGACTCAGATGTTGAACCGGACCGGCTGAACCGTCAAACCACGCGTCATTCGTCTGGTTGACCAGCATCCGCGCCCCGGCCAGCGCCGCCTTCCGGGCCAGTCCACTCATGATATCCTCAAAACAAATCAACACCGAGAAAGGGGTCGCCGGATTCCCCGCCCGCAGAATCGTCGCCTCCCGCCCGGCGGAACAATTCCACCCCATGGGCGCCAGGCGCCCCAGAATTGGCAACAGACCGCTCAACGGCACGTATTCGCCAAACGGCACCAAATGCTGCTTGTCATACCGGCCGGCCACGTTCCCGGTCCCGTCGAACAACAGACTGCTGTTGAAACAGTCCTTAGCGTCACCCTCGCCCGTCACCACCATGGAACCCACCAGCAACGGAATCCCGACCCGCGTCAAATCCCGGACCAGATCCCTCGACTCGCCATCCGTGTTAACCGGATACGGCGTCGCCGTCTCGGGCCAAATCACCAGATCGGGCGATGGCTTCACCGCAAAGGCCATCTCCGTAAGCCTCCGCAGAACCGCATGGTTATCATCCGCCAACGCCTGACTCCACTTCGTCACCTGCGGAATGGCCGGCTGAACCGCCACCACCGACAACGTCCCGTACGTCGGCGCATTGACCAGAACCATCCCCATCCCCGTCCGGAGAACCACTGCCGTCGCCACAAGGCCAATGAACAGTTCAATGTGCGGACGGTAGACCCTGGACGTCCGCCCCGGAAGGTAGCGCAGAAGCGTAAAGGCAACACCGGCATTGACCAGCAGGATCAATCCCGACACTCCCGCCACGCCGGTCCACGCCGCGCACTGGATCAGGGCGAGATTCCGGAACTGGGAAACGCCCAACGTGTTCCACGGGAACCCCCCCAGCAGAACACCGCGCCCGTACTCAAACGCCACCCCGATCACTGCCGTCCCCACTGTCAGTAACAGCGTCTTCCATGCTTTGTCCGTACCCAGCGCCGCCGCGCACCAGGACACCGTCATGGCAAAACCACCCATGAATAACGCACAATACGCCACCAATCCCAGATACCCCGCGAGGATCAGGAAGCCGGGGGCGGGCGACGTTCTTAACAGGGTCAACAACCAGGCCATCGTCACCAGCCAGAAAACGGCCCCCGCCAGATACCCCGTCCGGAACGCCTGCCGAACCAGTCGCGAAAGACCGCCACCGTCACGGGGCCCCTCCGCCCGCCACCGCTCCGCGCGACGGAGCACCACAAGCAACAAGGGAATCAAGGCACCCCAGGCGCACTGCCAGTTCTCGAAGGGCGGGAAGGCCGTGGCCAGCAGTAACCCGGTCGCCAGCGCGCCCGCATGCCCCAACGTCACCCACCGGCGCCAGCCCCCCGCACCGGCCCCGGTCATACCACCGCCGCGCCGCAACATTTCTTGTACTTCTTGCCGCTGCCACAGGGACAGGTCTCGTTGCGTCCGACCTTCTCGACCACCTTGCGCGGCGCGGGAGCCGAGGCCGCCTTGATGGCCGCCTGCATGACTTCCTCACCACCACGAACCACCGGACGACCCGCCGCCGCGGCAGCCCCGCCGCCATGCCCAAGCACCGAGACCTCGTCGTGAACCGCCTGGCTCGGTAACTGCCGCATGAACCGTTCAAAGGCCAGGATCTGCCCCGAGGAACGGAACACGTTGGCGCAGATGTCTTCCCGTATATCATCCATCAGGGTCGCAAACATGTCGTACGCTTCACGTTTGTACTCAACCAGCGGATCGCGCTGCCCGTACGCCCGCAACCCCACCCCCTCACGCAACGCATCCATGCTGCGCAGGTAGTCCTGCCAATGCTGGTCAATGGCCTGTAGCATCACATGCCGCTCCACCGCCAACGTCAACTCCGGTTCGTCCCGGCCCACCTTCAACTCGTACACCTGCTTGACCTTCTCGAAAATAACCTCGGCCGTGTTGCCGGAATCCTCCTTGCCGATCACCAATTCCTCGCGCTTCACGGAAATCGGGAACGTACTGTGAACCCACACCAGGAACGCCTCCACCGCCTCCTCACCGCGGGCCCCCTTGAGCAGGTCATCCACACGGGTCGATATCACGTCGTAGATGATGTCGTAAAGCGTCTCCCGCGTCTCCCGGCTGCCGACAATGTCACCCCGGAAGGAGTACACGATCGATCGCTGCTTGTTCATCACATCGTCGTATTCCAGGGTGCGCTTGCGGATGGAGAAATTCTGCTGCTCCACACGCCGCTGCGCCGTCTCGATCGACCGGTTCAGCAGTTTGTGCTCCAGCATCTCGCCTTCCTGCATCCCAAACCGCTCCATGAAGCCGGCGATGCGGTCCGACCCGAACAGTCGCATCAGGTCGTCTTCCAGCGACACAAAGAACCGCGACACGCCCGGATCCCCCTGCCGGGCACAACG
The DNA here is from genome assembly GCA_964535015.1 of uncultured Verrucomicrobiota bacterium. GTDB lineage: Bacteria > Verrucomicrobiota > Kiritimatiellia > CAIKKV01 > CAITUY01 > CAZDUS01. The sequence goes on from CAZHRU010000002.1 coordinate 81,410, forward strand.
ACCGCGCAACTGGCGGTCAATACGCCGCGATTCATGCCGCTCCGACCCGATCACGTAAAGACCGCAGGGCTTTTCCATCAATTGCTTGCCAAGGGGCTCATCCCCCAGTTTGTCGGTCATGGCCTTCTGCGACATAATCACGTCACGAGGCACCCACACCACCCCTTCGCCCAACTTGATGTCCGTTCCGCGCCCCGCCATGTTGGTGGCAATGGTCACCGCCCCCTTCTGGCCCGCGCGCACCACGATATCGGCCTCGCGTTCGTGGTTCTTCGCATTCAACACACTGTGGGGAATCTTCGACCGGGACAGCATCCGGCTCAGGAGTTCCGAAGTCTCCACCGAAATGGTGCCCACCAGCACCGGCTGCCCACGCTGATTGCACTCCTGGATCTCGTCAATGATGGCCTTGAATTTTTCGCGCTGGGTCTTGAACACCACGTCGTTGTGATCGCACCGCCGCACCGGCCGGTTGGTCGGAATAACCACCACATCGAGTTTGTAGATCTGGTGGAACTCATCCGCCTCCGTCTCCGCCGTACCCGTCATGCCCGCCAGTTTGCCGTACATACGGAAATAGTTCTGGATGGTGATCGTGGCCAGCGTCTGGGTCTCACGCTCGATCTTCACCCCCTCCTTGGCCTCCACCGCCTGGTGCAACCCGTCGCTCCACCGGCGCCCCGGCAAAATGCGCCCCGTAAACTCGTCCACGATCAGCACCTGGTTGTCCTGCACCACATACTGGTCATTCTTTTCGTACAGGCAGTACGCCCGGATCAACTGGTCCACATTGTGAATCCGCTCGCTGCGGGCCGAAAACCGCTCCTGGATCTCCTGCCGGCGCTTGGCGCGGTCCTGCTCCGACAACGTCGTGTCGCCGTCCACATCGGACATGGCCGACACCATGTCCGGCAGCACATACGCCTCGGGATCCGCCGGACTCATCTCCTCGCAACCCTTCTCCGTCAGGGTGGCGTCATGCCCCTTTTCATCAATGGTGAAAAGCAGTTCCTCCCGCAGGGCACGCGCCTCTTCCTTGTACATGTCCGTCAGCATCATGCCTTCCACCTTTTCCAGCAGGCGGCGGACCGACGGCTCCTCGAGAACATGCTTGAGTTGCTTGTGCTTGGGCATGCCGTGGTTGACCTGATACAGGAGGCGCATCGCCGCATCCTCCCGCTTCTCCTCGATCGCCTTGCGCGCATCGACGATCAGACGATTGCATAACTCCGCCTGACGCCGCACCAGCCGCTCCACCCTGGGCTTGAGATCATGGTACTGGTGCGTGGAGACCGGCGCCGGCCCGGAAATGATCAACGGCGTCCGCGCCTCGTCAATCAGGATGCTGTCAATTTCATCAATGATCGCATAGGCATGCCCGCCCTGGACCTGCTCCTCGGGCCGCCACGCCATGCCGTTGTCGCGCAGATAGTCGAACCCGAATTCACTGTTGGTCCCGTAGGTGATGTCCTTGGAGTATTCCGCCCGGCGCTGCTCCGGATTCATCGTGTTCTGGATGCAACCGACCGTCAACCCGAGATACCGGTACACCAACCCCATCCACTGCGAGTCGCGCCGCGCCAGGTAATCGTTGACCGTCACCAGCCGCACATTCTTCCCCGCCAATGCGTTGAGATAGAGCGGCATCGTGGCCACCAGCGTCTTGCCTTCACCCGTCGCCATTTCCGCAATCTTGCCCTGGTGCAAAACAATGCCACCCATCAACTGCGTGTCAAACGGCACCATGTCCCACGTCAACTCATGCTCACAGACCGTAAATCTCGTGCCACACAGGCGGCGGCAGGCGTTCTTGACCGTCGCAAACCCCTCGCACAGCAGATCATCCACCGTGGCCCCACGCACCAGCCGGTCCCTGAACTCCACCGTCTTCGACTGCAACTGCGCATCCGTCAACGCCTGGTACTCAACTTCCAGCGCATTGATCCGTTCCACGAACGGACGCAGTTTCTTGACATCACGCTGATTCTTGGTCCCGACGATTTTTTTCAACAACCACTGCATACAAACCACCCTTGCCTCATGATTCGGAGAGTCCCGGCGTCATAATCCGCCGCTCAACAAGCCGGCTAATGTAGCCACTTCCGCCAAAACATACACGCTTTTTTGTGCCAACGCTTGCCCCGTATCGTCGGCTCCCGCTCCCAACACCCCAGAATCCATTCCGATCCCGATCCCACCGTAGCGGAATCCTTTCGGATTCCGACCCGAAACACCGCACAATCCCTCGTTGATGAAATGACCTTGGCCAGCGACTCCCCTCTGTGCTATCGTCCCTTCCTCAATTCCAACCGGAACAAGATTCCGGCAACACAACCGTGACGTTCATAACCCCGATTTATCATGACAACCAGCCTATTCAATCCCGACGCCGACCAGCAAACCGCCGGTAATCAAGCCACCGTCATCGACACCTCTCTGCCCCCCAAGGCCTCCGACCCTGACCTGCAACGCCTGATCCGCAGTTACCACGCCATCATCCGCGACCGCGCCATCCGCTACCCCATCCCCTATCACTTTGACAGCGAACTCGGCAAGGGCCGCCAAGGCATCGTCTTCCTGGCCACCCGCCAGGGGGGACGCGGCTGCCTCACACGCCACGCCGTCAAACTCCACGACCCCGGCATCTACTCCAGCGCCGAAAAATACTGGACCGATATGGGCCGCCTGGCCAGCCAGGTTTCCAAACTCCAACCCGTCCATAGCGACAACCTCGTCACCTGTGAAACGTATGACGAGACCAACGGCGTCGGCTTTCTCCAGATGGCCGCCGTAGACGGAATCGACCTGCAGTACCTGCTCAGCGGTACCCATCTGGCCATCGCCCGCAGTCAGTCCTCCGATGAGGAATGGCAACACTTCATGACCACCCTGTTCCAACTGCAGGAGGGCCGCTTCATGCTCCAACCCGGCGTCGCCCTCTACATCCTGCGCAAGATCCTTCTCGGCCTCATGGTCCTTCACGACGCCGGTTACCTTCACGCCGACATCAAACCATCGAATATCATGATCGACCGCATGGGGTCGGTGAAACTCGTGGACTTCGGCCGCGCCGTCGAAATCGGCGAACGCATCAGCATCCTGCTGGGCAGCCCCGTTTACATGGCTCCCGAAACCCACCGGCTCGAATCCGCACTCATCCAGTCCGACCTGTTCAGCACCGGCCTCGTCGGCTTCGAAATGCTGCGCGGCGATTCCCTCCACGAGTGCGAGGACATGACCGATGATCAGTTACTGCAATTCAAGCTGGCCATCCAGGACCGCCTGGAAGATATGCTTCCCCTTCAAATCCGCCAGAGCAAACGCCTGGTCAAGGTACTCAAACGCTTTCTTCAGCCCGACCCTGCCCAACGCTACACCAGCGCCCACGAAGCCGAGGAAAGCTACTACCGCCTGCGCGGCATCTACCGGGAAATGGGACTGAACGCCGACACCGAGTACGATCGGGAACTCCTGATGTACCTTCAGAAACTCTCCGCCCCCAACACCGGCCACATCAACCCCCGCCTGACGTAGGCCTCTCCCGCCATCCCATTCCTAATCGTAATCTCCCGTCCCAGAGTGGAAACCATTTTCTTCGCGGACTTCGCGGCTTCTGAATACCCTCTAAGCCCTTTTGGGGAGTAGAGGCTCCTCCAAGGTGCG
>CAZHRU010000003.1:0-68646 GCA_964535015.1 uncultured Verrucomicrobiota bacterium
CGAAGTGGATCGGCTGGTGGAGAAGATCCGGACGATGCCATGAGTAAGAGTAATTGTTATTTACGGTCTGACCCCGTCGGGGGCGACCCCGTCGGGGGCGGGGTGACCCCGTCGGGGGCGGGGGCGCGAACTCAATACGGGGATTGACAGGAAACTAACTCGCAAAGGTCGGTTCCAAAGATTAATGGTCCTGGGGCTTTGCTGTTATCACCGGCAATAACAACAACCGGTGACTATGTGGCCGCAGAGCAGATGATCCGAAACGGGCCGAACTGTGGCGGAATCCGAAGGGATTCCGCTACGGTGGGGTCGGGATCAGAATGGATCGTGCTGTGCTGTTCGTCGGAATCCGAAGGGATTCCGCTACGGTGGGATTGGGATCAGAATCTTCAGTCTGCGAACACGTAGAGGATCATCTTGCGTTGCAGGAGTGGAGCGACAAAGTTCCGCAAGACGCCATAGGGGAGATCCGGCGTGGTAAAGATGAGCGCGACGGCGGGCGCCTCGTGTTTGAGCAGGAGGTCGGGTAGCGCGTTCGGACCCGGGGCGGGGTGGCGGGTTTCCTTGAAGGTCGAGGGTTTGCCGTCGTCGCTCCACTGTTCCTCGACATGGACGAGTTCCCCGGTGACGCCCGTCTTGGAGGCGGTCAGGAAAAGTTCCCAGGGTTGAATGGGGCGTTTGGCGCGATCGCGATATTCTTCATCCGGCAGGAATGTTTTGTAATAAGGGTGGCCGGGTGGAGCGGGTTCAATGCGAAGAGTGGCGTTGTTTTCCAAGGGTTCGATAAACAGGGCCAGGCGGCGGACGGTGGCGAGGGGAAGGGCGTCATCGGGTTCAAGGGTGGTATGGAGGGTATTGCCTCCGGCGGTCAGGCGTGTCAGGCGGGTGGCGAGCGAGTCCAGGCCGGCGCCCTGTTCCATGGAGGTGCCCCTGGAGATCGTCCATGGCACGGTGGTTTCCGGCAAGGCGGTGTTGGAGGATGAGCCGAGGTGCAGGGTGAGGTCGGTGACGCGGAGGTGTCCATCCTTGTATCGGGGTTCGAGGGTCACGGTGGCGAAAGCGGCGGCGGGAAGGGTTAGGTCGGGATTGGGGACGAGGAAGGTGTAGATTTCGCTTTGTGCGACGCGGCGGGGCACATCCAGAACGGTGGATCTTTCGTTATAGAGGGAAGCGATGCAGTTGGGGGTGTAGACTTCGGCGGCGTAGACGCGGTTGGTTGAGACGGCGGGGTCCGGCGGGGGGGCCCATTCGGATCCGGTGAAGAGGAAGCCTTCGTCGGGAATGGTTTTCCGGGTGCGGGTATCGGTGATGAGTTGGGAGACTGAGACTGTGCGGGTGATGTTGGATGAGCCGACGGGGTTGTCGTAGGTGAAGGTCATGTTGACGGGTTCGCCCCTGGGCCAGAACCGCATGGTGGCGGGGCTGACGGGTTTTCCGGCCGGCAGGCCGATGAATTCAAGGGCGGCGTGGATATCGCTGGGGGCGGCGAAGGATATCGCCAGGGCTTCATAGTCCTTGCCGCTGTTGGCGGCGATCAAGGGGAATTCCACGGGGTCGCCGGGGTTGAGTCGGATGGTTTCGGCGGTGATGCGAACGGTGCGGGTGGTTCGATCGGCCAGCAGGCCGGGGCGGAGCATCTTGGAGGGGTCGCGGCTGAAGGCGGCGAGGTTGCTGGCGTCCTGGGCGGCGGAGCGGGTTTTATTCCGGGAGCGGGCGGTGTTTTCGGCGGGTTGGGGTGTTTCCATTCCGAATGGGGACGAAGGGGCGCGGTCCTGTTTATCGCCGGCGGAGGCCAGTGCGATGGGCAGGGTGATGAGGAGCAGAGGCAGGAATGGTTTCATACTGGGGCTATTTGTATGACATTGTGGTTTGGGGTACAATGCAAAAACCTTGAATGAAGCGGCAGGGTTGCATACCATTCCCCGAAATTCAGGGGGAATGCTCTTGTTTATGGACGTTTGGTTTTCCATCTGGCTGTTTTTCCGGTACTTCTTCTTTGTCCTGGCGGGGTTCTATCTGCTCAGCGGGTTGGACGACCTGATCGTTGACGCCATTTTCTATGTCCGGTTGTTCTTCCGGAAGGTTTTCCGGCGCGGGGTGATCCGGCCGGTGACCCGGGCGCAACTGGATGCGGTGGAGGAGAAGCGGGTGGCCATTATTGTTCCGGCGTGGGATGAGTCCACTGTCATTGGCCGGATGTTGTTGAACACGATCAACACGGTGCATTATCGGAACTACCAGATCTTCGTGGGGACCTATCCGAACGACGAGGCCACCAAGTTGGAAGTGGAGAAGATCCGCGAGATTTATCCGAACATTCAGGTGGTGGTGACGCCAGCCGACGGGCCGACCAATAAGGCCGACTGCCTGAACTGGATTTTCCAGGGGATCAAGGTGTTTGAGAAGGATCATGATTGCCGTTTTGAGTTCTTTGTGTTTCACGATGCCGAGGATGTGATCCATCCGCTTTCCCTCAAGTACTACAATTTCCTGATGCCGCGGATTCCGTTCATCCAGGTGCCCGTCTTTCCGCTGGAGCAGGAGTGGTCCAACATGACGGTTGGCATGTATATGGACGAATTTGCGGAGAACCATACGAAGGACCTCCGGGTGCGGGAAGTGTTGGCGAAGGCGATACCCTCGGCGGGGGTGGGAACGGCGATGACCCGTGAGGCGATGGATTATCTTGCGGCGTTGCGGAACAACCAGTTGTTCGACATCCGGTCCCTGACCGAGGATTATGTGATGGGTCTGAGTCTCAAGGACATGCCGGGGCGCAAGATCCTGTTGCAGCAGGTGGTGGAGCGCGAGGTGAGGGAGACGGATTCGCTTGGGCGGCCTGTTGTCCGGCGGGTGAAGGAGCAATTGGCGACCCGCGAGTTCTTTCCTTCGACGTTTGCGACGGCGGTGCACCAGAAGTCGCGGTGGATCCTGGGGATTTCCTTGCAGGGGTGGAGTTTCGGGTGGACCGGGCGTCCCGGTTCGGATTACTGCCTGATGCGAGATCGCAAATCGTTACTGTCGAACCTATTGACGGTGGTGGGGTATGTGGTGGTTGTGTACTGGGGGTTGTCGGCCCTGATTGGGGCGATGAATCCCGCGTGGGCGGTGCCGCCGCTGGTTTCCGTCGAGGAGCCGGCCTACGTGGTGGTGCAGATGGTCATGGTGCTTTTCTTTTGGCGGTTATTCAATCGGGCGGTATGCACCTGGCATGTGTACGGGCCGTTACAGGGGGTGCTGGCGGTGCCGCGGCTTTTCTATGGCAACTTCCTGAATTTTGCGGCAACATGGGTGGCGATCCGGCGGTATGTGGGCGCGCGTCTGGCGGGCAAGGTTCCGGAATGGGGTAAGACTGCGCATGCCTATCCGTCGGAGGAGCAACTGCGGACCTTCCGGCGCAAGTTGGGGGATCTTCTATTGGACCGGCGGTTGATTACGGCGGTACAGTTGGAGGCGGCCTTGGCCAGGCAGAAGGAATCCGGGGGGCGGTTGGGTGAGGTTCTGGTGGGGATGGGGGTCATCACGGCGGATGACCTTCAAGTAACCTTGAGTCATCAACAGGGACATGGAACATGACCGACGTGGACGCAAAGAAGAATCTGGCGGGCATCCGTGTACTGGTGGTGGATGATGACGATCCCATCCGGACCCTGGTGCACCGGGTACTTTCGGCCCAAGGGTGTGCTGTCGAGGAGGCGGGGAACGGTCGGGTGGCGTTGCAGATTCTGTTGCGACAGGACTTTGATGTGGTGGTGGTGGACCTGCGCATGCAGGAAATGGACGGTATTACCTTTGTCCAGGAGGCCCGGCATATCTGGCCTTGGCTGGGATTTATCATCATGACGGGGTACGTGGATGACGTATCGTCCGAGAAGGCCGCCAGTCTGGGCATCACGCGTATTTTGCAGAAGCCGCTGAGTCCGCAGGTGTTGCGGGCGAGTGTACTGGAGGAGTTTCAGGCCAGGCGAGGGAAGTTGGGCGGGCAGGCTGCCGGGTTTGAGCAGCACCAGCGCCAACTGCGTATTTTGGGGCACCTGACGGAAGCGGCGCTGGCCTCATCGTCGTTCGTCGAGGCGTTGCGCGAATTAAGCGACGGTCTGGCTGAATTGCTTTCGTGTGATGTGGCGGGGTTGCTCGGTTTTTCGGAGGGCCAGAAGATCCTGGTCCTGAGCGCGCAGAAGAAGGTGACCGAGGAGTTTCTGCGCCAGGCCGAGAGCGAGGTGATCAGCCGGTACAACTCGCTTAGCGGTCAGCAGTTACAACGAACCGACTTGCGGATTCAATGGGAGGGGGAGCCGGTGACGGCGGACGGGGCCCCGGTCCCCGATCGGATGCTGGTCATTCCGATCCTGGTTGGCAATGAAGTCAAGGGGGTGCTGTTGCTGGCGGCGGCGGCGGCCGAAGCCTTTGCCGAGACGGACATCGCCTTCATGTATCACACCGCCAATCTGCTTTCGGCGATTCTTTCGGCGGTCAACCGGATCCGTCAGATGGCGGTACATGATGCGTTGACGGGGTTGCACAACCGGGCGCACCTTGAGGAGCAGTTGGAGCGGGCCTGGTCCCTGGCCCGGCGGCATGGTCACCACATGGCGGTCATGATCATGGATTTGGACTACTTCAAGACCTTCAACGACAGTCACGGGCACATGGTGGGGGACCGGTTGCTGAAGGAGTTTGCCGATATCCTGAAGCGGTCGGCACGAACGACGGATGTGGTGGCCCGGTATGGGGGTGATGAGTTTGTCATCATGTTGCCGGAGACTGATTTGCCGGCGGGCCTGATGTTGGGGAACCGCGTGTTAAAGCTGGTGAGCGAGCATGTATTCTGTGCCGATTCGCTGGGGTTGAAGTTGACGGCCTCGATCGGGGTGGCCACCAGTCTGGATGTTGACCCGGAGGCGCGCGCGTCCGAGATGTTGCGTCTTGCCGATATTGCGTTGTATGACGCGAAACGTGAGGGGCGCAACTGTGTCCGGTTGTGGTCGGCGGGGAGGGGGGGGCGGGAAACGCAGGCGCCCGAGGGGGGGGCGGAAGGACGGGACAAGCCGGGACAGGGGCGAATTCTTCTGGTGGACGACGACTTGGCGATCCTGGAGGTGGTGTCGAGCATGCTGGGGAGCGCTGGTTACACGGTTGATGCGGAATCCTCATCGTCGGAGGCTTTTCGCCGGTTGGAGGAGAGCGTCGGGGTTTATGACGTGGTTTTGACGGACCTGCTGATGCCGGACGTGGATGGCCTGCAGATTCTGGACCGGGTTCGCATGATTGATACGTTGGCGATGCCGATTGTGATGACGGGGCAGGCCACCAAGGATACAGCGGTGTCCAGTTTGCGGCACGGGGCGTTTGAGTTCATCGAGAAGCCGATCAGAAAGGGTGAACTACTGGCGGTGGTGGAGCGCGCCCGCGAGTACAGGCGGCTCAGGGTGGAGAACGACCGTTACCGGATCAGGCTGGAGGACATGGTTCGCCAGAAGAGCAGTGAGTTGGTTGATGCGCTGGAGCGGGTCAAGCACTCGCATGAGTTCACGTTGCTGGCGCTGGCCAGTCTGTTGGATGCGCGGGAACAGGCGACGGGGCGGCACAGTCTGCGGGTACGGGACTTGGCGTGTGTGCTGGGGCAGGAGATGGGGATGACGGAGCACGAATTGAACACGTTGAGGCAGGGCGCCTTGTTGCACGATATCGGCAAGATCGCCGTGCCCGATGCCATTCTTCTCAAGCCGGGGCCGCTGACGGAGGAGGAGTGGAAAGTGATGAAGACGCACTCGGAGGTCGGGTACAACATCCTCAAGATCAGTCCGTACATGCAGGAGGTGGCCGATCTGGTGTACTCGCATCAGGAGCGGTATGACGGGACGGGGTATCCGCGGGGATTGAAAGGCGATGCCATTGCGCTCACGGCGCGGCTGTTTGCGGTGGTGGATGCGTATGACGCGATGCGGTCGCATCGGCCTTACCGCCGGGCCATGACTTCGGTCCGGGCGGTGGAGGAGTTAAAGCGGAATGCCGGGACCCAGTTTGATCCGGCGGTGGTGGCGGCCTTTCTGCAGTGCGAGCATGCCATTGAAGCGGTGGGCCGCTGGGTGCCGGACTGAGGCGTTGTGTTGTGTCGGCGGGTTATCCGGGTTCACCAGCCTGTTCCACTTCCGCGGCGCGGATATTCAACAAGCGCATGCGGTAGTTGAGGATTCTCCTTGTGGTACCCAGGAGTTTTGCCGCGCGGGTCTGGACCCCCTTGGTTTGCCGGAGCGCGTCGAGGACCAGGCGTCGTTCGAAGGCGTTGACGGCATCTTCAAGCGAGGTGCCGGCCGGCACGGACTGGTGAGGGGTGACGGGTGTGATGGGGGCGGTCCGCCGCAACGGGTCCGGGAGATCATCGGCGGTGATCTGGGTTTCGCCGGCGTGCAGGACCAGCATCCGTTCTATGAGGTTACGCAACTCGCGGACGTTACCCGGCCAGGGGTATTGTTGCAGGATGGCGAGGGCATCGGGGGTAAAGCCGGCGACCTTGACGTGCATGGACCGGCGGAAGGATTCCAGGAAATACTTTGCCAACCGGGGAATGTCGTCCTGGCGTTCACGCAGGGGCGGAAGGCGGATGGGGACTACATTCAGCCGATAGAAGAGGTCGTCGCGGAATTTCCGGAGGCGGACTTCCTCGGTGAGGTCCCGTGCGGTGGCGGCCACGATGCGCGCGTTGGTGCGGATGATCTGGGTGCCGCCGACGCGCATATATTCCCGTTCCTGCAACACGCGCAGTAACTTCACCTGGGTTGAGAGGGACATTTCGCCGACTTCATCGAAGAAGATGGTTCCCTGACCGGCGAGATCAAAGCGACCGGACTTGCGGGTGTCGGCGCCGGTGAAGGCTCCTTTTTCATGTCCGAACAGTTCGCTTTCGAGGAGGGTTTCGGGCAGGGCGGCGCAATGAACGGGGATGAAGGGTTCATCGTGCCGGTTGGCGAGTGCATGGAGGCGGCGGGCGATCAACTCCTTGCCGGTACCGCTCTCGCCGGTGATCAGGACGGTGGCATCGGTATCGGCGGCCTTGGCGACATCCGCCATGGCGGCCAGGAATGAGGGGGATTCGCCGACGAGGGCGCTGACGGGGAATTCCTGTTCCACCTCTTTCTGCAGGGTTTCGACACGGCGCCGCAAGGCGCTGGTTTCCAGGACACGGGCCACGATGCGGCGAATCTCGTCCACATCGAAGGGTTTGACCACGAAATCGTAGGCGCCAGCCTTCATGGCCTCGACCACGGGGCGGACGGAGGCCGAGGCGCTGACCATGACGCAGGGCAATTCCGGGTAGAGGTGCTGGATCTCCTTCAGGAGCGTGATGCCGTCCTTTTCGGGCATGAGCACATCCAGCAGAACGAGATCGACCGACTGGGTTTCCAGAGTTTTGGAGGCGGCGGCCGCGTGTTCGGCCAGGGTGAGGTGGTAGGAGCGGGCGAAGACTTGCCGGAGGGATTCACGGCTGCCGCGGTCATCATCGACAATCAGGATGCGTTTCATGGTGGTGGCCCTCCTCCTTCAATAGCCGGAAGGCGCACGGTGACACAGGTTCCGAGTTCGTTCGAGTGAATGGCGATCTGGCCGTTATGGTCAAGGATGGTGCGTTGTGCGACGGGGAGGCCGAGGCCGATTCCGCGTGCCTTGGTGGTGTAGAAGGGGGAGAAGACCTTGCTGAGGTGATCGGCGGGGATGCCCGGGCCGTTATCCTTGACGACAAGGACCACGGTGGGTTGGAGGGGGTCGTCCTGTTGGGCATGCAGGAGGAGGGACAGTTCGGGACGGGGTTGGTTGGCCAGGGCCTCGATGGCATTGCGGATGAGGTGCTGGAAGGCTTCACCAAGGGCGCGGGCGTCGCCGTTCACCTTGGGAATGGGGGTATCGGCTGAGATTCGCGTATGGAGGGCCTCGCGTTGTGCGGGCGTGAGGAGCGAGGCGAGGGAGGTCTCCACAATGGCGGCGATGTTCAGAGGTGATGGATGGAGGGGTGGGGGGTGCGCGTAGTCGTTGATCTGATTGATAATGGCGTTCAGGCGGTCCACTTCCAAAGAGACGAGGTCGCTGAACTCGGCCCGGAATTCCTTGTCGTCGTACCGTTCCGGCAGCAATTGGGCAAAGGTTTTGATGGTGACCAGAGGGTTGCGGACCTCGTGTGACATTCCGGCGGCCAGTTCGGCCCAGAAGGTGGCGCGTTCGAGCCGTTCTGTTTTTTCCAGGAGGATTGCCTGATCGGTCACGTCCTGGATGATGGCCAGGGCGCCCAGGCAGAGGGCGCGGTTGATCAGGCGTTCTGTCCGGACGATCAGGCTGCGACGGGTGGATGGATCAATCCAGGACGCATTGCCGGGGACCCCATTTTCGCCCAGGGTGCGCCGGAAGATATCGGCCAGACGACCGTCGACGGCCTCAATGGGGTGGCCGGTGGCGGATTCGGCGTTGCCGCCGATCATGTCACGGGCGGCTTGATTGCACCAACGGACGATGCCATCGGCGTCCACGGCGATGATGCCGGAGGGGAGGGCATGGAGGAGGGTTTCGGCCAGTGTTTTCTGAAGTGTGACCTCCTCAAGGAGCAGGGCGTTCTCAAGCGTTGTGGAGACGCAGTCGGCGAGGGCGATCAGGTTTTCGACACGGGTATTGTCGAAGGGGGCCCCGGTGGAGAGGTGGCCGACGTGGATCCAGCCGAGGAGTCGGTCGCGGGATTGGAGAGGAACGAGGGCCTCGGCGCCCAGTTGATCCAGTGTCTGAGCGAGAACGAGGCGGGTGGTGGGGTCCTCGGTGAGGTTCAGGTTGGAACGGGTGATGGCGTGGGCCCGGAGTTTCAGCCAGCGGACGAGCGGGTGGTTGGCATCGAATTCCAGTCCGGCGGTGTTTTCCATGCAGCGGACATTTGCCCTGAGTCGGTAGTATTCGCCGTCGCGGGTGCGGCAGAAGATGCCTACGCGCGCCACCTTCAGGGTGCCGGCGGTTTCATCGGCGAGACGGTGCAGGAGGGAGTCCACATTGCTGAACTGACGGAGTGCGGAGGAGAAATCGCTGACCGTGAGGCAGGCCGGGCGGGTATCGGCGTTGCGGGTGGTGTCGGAGTTTATGATGGCGGACAGGCGGGCGGTATCGGCCCGCAGGCGGCGATTATCCTCGGCGGTGGACAGATGAGTCAAGGCGCGTTCAACCAGAGAGGAGATTCGGCGGTAGTCCGCCTCGGCGTCCTCCACGGCATAGAGTCCCATTCCCTGTGCGGCGAGCATGGGGTCGCTGCCGGGGACGCCAAAGGCGATGATCAGGCCGTGGGGCCAGGAGGCGGTCAGGTGGTGGAGTTGGTCGAAAACGCCGGGGGACTGGAGATCCATCAGTAGGAGGCAGGCGGGCAGGCGGTCGAGTTCGGCGGACAGTTCATGTGGTGAGGACACGGGTTGCACCGAGACGATGCCGTCCAATCCCGCGCACAGGCGTTGAGCCCATGTGTCGGAATTACTGCAAAGCAGACAGGTTAGGGGTGATTTCATGGTGGTGCCGTGCCGTCGTTGAACAGTGGGAACTGTAGGGTGAATGTGGTTCCCTGCCCGATCGCGCTCTTGACGTCGATGATGCCGCTGTGTTCATGAATGATGCCGTGGGCGACGGAAAGCCCAAGGCCGGTGCCGTGGCTTTTGGTGGTGAAGAAGGGGTCGAAGATGTGAGTGAGGGCGTCCTGGGCGATGCCTTCGCCGGTGTCCTGGATGGAGAGGACGATATGGCGTCCGTTGGGGTGATGGTTTGGAGGGGAGAGAGGGTGGTAGTCGGTGGTGGTGATGGTCAGGGTGCCGGAGTCGGGCATGGCATCGATGGCGTTCAGGAAGAAGTTAATGAGGGCCTGGCCCAACTGATGGGCGTCGGCGTTGATCAGGTCGGAGGTGGCCTCGAAGTGTTGTTCCAGCCGGATGTCTTTCTGGCGGAGTTGCTGACTCATCAGTTTGGTGGCGTGGTCGAGGACTTCGTGGAGGTGGGAAGGGGCGAGGATGGGGCGGGACGGTCGTGAGAAGCGCAGGAGTTGGTTAACGATGGTGTCGATGCGTTTGACTTCGGATCCGACCAGGGAGGTGAAGGTGTCGCGGAAGTCGGCGTCGTCGAAGCGTTCGGGGAGGAGTTGGGTGAAGGTTTTGATGGAGACGAGGGGGTTCTTGATTTCGTGGGCCATGCCCGCGGCGAGGGTGCCGATACTGGCGAGGCGGTCGGTCCGGCGGACTTGCAGTTCCAGTTGGCGGATGGCGGTGAGGTCGTTGATGACCAGGAACGCGCCCATCATCTGGCCGGTGTGGCTGTAGAACACGGAACTGCTGACGCGGACGGGGGTTTCGGTGTCGTCGGGCCAAGGGAGGATGATATCCTTGTCGCGGGTGCCCTGGCCTTGAGTGATGGTTTCCGTGAAGACGTCGGCGAGAGCGGGGGGGATGGCGGCGAGGGTGGTGGGAGCGGAGGCGAGGTGGAGAATGCGTTGAGCCTCGCGATTGAAGACGGTCAGGTTGCTGTTGGTGTCGGCGGCGATGACGCCGCTGGCGAGGCCATCCACGAGTAGGTCGTTGTAGAGTTTGGCATTTTGGACCTCGGTATAGAGGCGGGCGTTATTCAGGGCGATGGCCAGTTGGTTGCACAGGAGTTGCAGTCCCTGTTGGTCGGGCGCTCCGTAGATGCGTCCTGACAGTTTGGGTCCAAGGAGGAGAATGCCTTCAAGGCCGTCCGGGGACCGCATGCCGGCGGCGGCGGAGATCTTGATATTGTCGAGGAACTGGATGGTCTGCGCCATGGTGGGGTTGGGATTGAGGCGTTTTATGATGTCCGGGACGATGGTCTCGCCGCTCTCCCTGAGCATTTGGGGCAGGATGTCGTGTTGGCTGATTGTCAACGGTGTGGAGCCTGGAGTGAGCGGGTAGCGTTCGACATAGGAATCGTCCTTGGCGAAGAGGATGCGGACTTGATCCGTGCCCGTCGCCTCCGCCACCAGGCGGGCGAATTCAGAAACCAAGGCGTCTATCGTGGTAATCGATCGCAGGATATTGGATGTCGATTGCATGGCGGAGGAAACATCCATGGGGGCAAAATGGATAAAGACGCGATTGGCGAACCGTTGCATCCGGCCGTGAGCCGGGGCGAGTGAGAAGGCGGTTGTCAAGGCGGCAAGAAAATGGGCGATGGGATGGTTGGAAATGTGGAATACCGAGAGTAGCTGGTTTACCGGCCACCAGGTGACGAAATAGACGATGGAGAGATAGAAGATCAACAGGCTGTAGGCAATGGCCATTCGGAAGACGTAGGCCATGTCCATGATGCGGCGAGTGGCGATGCCATAGGCGATGACGACATCCAGCACGATGACTGACAAGGGGGCAAGTTGAATGGGCGCGGACGTCTCCATAAACAGGGGAACGAGGATGACCAATCCGAGGGCGGACAACAGGCCAAGGGCGGCCCCCAGAAGGACATAGTTCATTTCCGCGCGGCGGATGCCTTGCAGGTGTTTCAGGGAGCGGGCGAACTCCCAGATGAGAAGGATCAGGGACCCCGTGAAGAAGACCGGGAAAAGCCAAAAGGCCACACCAAAGACAGGTTCCGGGACCGCCATGGCGGGGTTGGCGGGATTGGAGGGGGAGTACATGCCTTGCACGATGAGCGGGGTTAGGGAGGCGGTCAGCGACAAGGCAATGGCCGCGCCCAGCCAGACGCGGTTACGGGTGATGATTTTCCAGCTACTGTCGGCGGGGAAAAGAATGGACTGGCGGAGCCAGTCGAACGTCAGCGGGAAAAGGGCGGCCATGCTGTGACAAAAGCGAATCAAGAACAGGGTGATGCGATCCGACGGAGCAGAAAAGCCGAGGGCGAGCGCGATGAGCCAACACGCCAGAATGCCGGACAGGACCATGAATAGTTGATTGGTTGGCCGGCGGGGGTTGGTTCGATAGACGCTGATGCCCAGTCCCACGTCAAACCCGACGGCGATGAGATGGAAAACTGATAAGATGTTCATAGGAACCCCGGGGGCCGCTCGACAATGAGAGTGCTGTTATTGCCCCCCAGTCCGTGGGAGTTGATCAATACAACCCTGGCGTCAATGCGTCGGGCTTTCCAGGGGACATAGTCGAGGTCGCAGGCGGGGTCGGGTTTGTCAAGATTGGTTGTTGGGGTAAGAATTCCATTTCGCATGCCCATGGAACTGGCGATGACTTGGAGCGGGCCTGCGACGGCGAGGGGGCTGCCGATAACGCCTTTGATGGAGGTTACCGGTGTCCGGTAGGCAAGAGGCCCGAAGACTCTCTTGATCATTAACGTCTCGATGCGGTCAATAAGGGGATGTCCGGGGCCATGGGCGGAAATATAGTCCACACTTTCTGTTCTTATGCCTGCGTTGGCAAGAGCCATACGCATGGTGTCTTCAAGGCCAGAACCGGGTTGAGCGAGGTCGGGATCCACACGGGTAGCAAACCCGGTGATCTCGAGATAAGGCCGTACCCCACGCCTCCGGGCATGTTCAAGGCTTTCCAGAATCAGGATTCCCGATCCTTCGGAGAGGACTCCCGAATCCCGGTCAAGGTCAAACGGACGACAGGCTTTCCCCGGGGTGTCGTTGCGCGTCGAGAGCAAACCGCCTGCTGCCATGGCTGAATAGGTCAAGGTGTTGATGGGGGCATCTGTGGCGCCACACATCCCGATTTCGGCTTTTCCGCGTCGGATCAGATCGGCGGTGGCGGCAATGGCGTCAATTCCCGCCGTGCAGGCGGAACCTGTTGTTGTGGCCTGGGTGATACGGGGGATGTATTGGGCCAATATACTGGCGGCATGATGGGGATGCGAGGCTTGAGCCAGATGGGCATGCATGCGTTCAGGCCCGTGGGCCAGCAGGCGGTCATGGATTTGGGCAACGACCTCAATGGCGATCGAACCGACTCCCAGTATCAAAGGGAAGGGTTGATTGCCGGTGCGATGTTCCGTAAGGGATGCATCCTTGAGAGCCTCGTAGGCGGCCGCCAGGGCCATCTGGGTTTGGCGGGCGATTCGCTTGGTGCTGATATGATGCCCCACATGGACTGAGGGATTGAAGTCCTGAACTTCGCCGGCAATTCGACTTGGGTATCCGGTGGTATCAAACGACCGGATCGCCTTGATGCCGCTCCGGCACGCAACAAGTGATTCCCAAAAGGCAGTCTTCCCTATTCCATTTGGTGCAACGACGCCCAATCCAGTGACAACCACTCTATTGCAAATTGCCATCTTCTGTTGCCTGGGGAAGGTTTCCTTATTCAAGCACTTGTGCAGAGAGAAACTTTCGTGTTGAGAAAACGCGCAAAAATAATAACTATTACCTCGCAAATATGGCGCTGAAAGGGTTATGTTCAAAAGTGCGCATCTAATGTTCAAGTTTGTACAAAGACGTCCAGCCAATTGCAAGGAATAAATCAACGAACTGTGATGGAATTGTTGGTGAGTGCTTAGAAAAGGAGATGCAATGATTCGATTAAGCGGGACGATCAAGAATTGGCTATTGAGAATGGGAGAGCGAATCTTTCTCGGTGCAAGTCTGCGGCAGGCGTATCTTGTAATGGGAGGGCATATATATTTCCAGACATTGAGTGCTGCCGTCCAATTGGACTTATTTACATTGCTGGCTCGGAAAGGGCCCCTGCGACGTGAAGAGATCGCGTCAATTCTGGGGATCGATGAAAAGCCGGCACGCATCCTTTTGTTGGGATGTTCATCATTGGGTCTTGTTCGTCACGTTCGCAGGGGGTGCTATGGGAACACGAGGCTTTCGTCCTTGTTATTGAACGCTGATCATCCTCGTAACATCCTTGCCATTATTCGCTGGCAGCATTTCATCAACTACCGAGCCATGTATTATTTCGGTGATGCCATCAAGGTTAATCGGAATGTTGGGCTTGAAGTCTTCAAGGGCGGGGGTGCAACGCTTTATGAGCGGTTATCAGCAAACCCCGAACTCGAGCAGATATTTCAAGATGCGATGCAAGCCATTTCGGTCCAGGCAAATCATCTACTGGCAGGGTCTGTCGATTTTTCACAGTTCAAATACCTATTGGATGTCGGTGGGGGGAATGCCACCAATATCATCGCGTTAGCCAGGTGCTGTCCAGGCCTTAGAGCTGCCGTCTTTGACTGGCCTTCTGTGTGCGCCATTGCGTCCGAGAATATTCAGAAAGAAGGGTTGGCGCAAAGGCTTCAAGCCGTATCGGGAAACTGTTTCTCGGATCCGTTTCCCGAGGGAGTGGATTGCGTCCTGTTCTGTCATTTCATGACCATTTGGTCCGAGGCCAAGAATAGAGTTTTATTGAAGAAGGCCTATGAGGCTCTGCCGACAGGAGGTGCTGCAATAGTGTTCAACATGATGCAGAATGATTGTGAAACTGGGCCTCTTAGCGCCGCCATGGGTTCGCCTTATTTCCTCACATTGGCAACAGGTGAGGGGATGCTTTACACATGGTCCGAGTATGAGTCATGGATGAAGGAAGCTGGTTTTCGAAAGGTCATTGTCCAAAGACTCATTCGTGATCATGGCATTATCATCGGCATAAAACAATGATGTGTACATATATGTGCGGATTTAAGGTTCTTGTTGGTGTGTAGGCTGGTGAATGGCAATGTTGTGCTGAACTTATTAACATGTTTGTACATAGGTGCATTTATGTTAATCTTGATTGTTATTTGCCATACCAGATATTGTGGTGTGAAATAGAAAATACCATACATATTGATTTTCATGATTTGGCACTGCGATTGCTATAGGACCTTGCTGTTGATGATAGCGGTGGAACAACAATAGCGGAGGTATTGAATGAGCAGGATGATGCAAAAGTGGGGGTTGGTGGTTGTGGCTGTTTGCAGTGTGGCCATGGTGGGTTATGCCAACGGGTTTAGGAATCCGCCGGAGGGTGCTGCGGCGCTTGGGCGAGTTGGCGGCAAGGTGGCGCTGGCCGATGATGCGGCTGCTGTGGCGCATAATCCTGCGAACCTGACGGAGTTGAAGGGGGCTGAACTTGAGGCATCGGTGACTCTGATCAATACCGAGACGAAGTACCGGTCGCCGATGGGCGGTTCCACGACGGATGATCCCTGGAAGTACTTGCCGAATGTGTTTTATGCGACTCCGATCGAAAATTCCCGGTATGCGGCGGGCATCGGGTTGACCACGCCGTTCGGGCAGTCCACGGTATGGGACAAAGAGAGTGTGTTCCGCTATACGGCGCCGTATTTTGCGGAGATGAAGACGGTCAACCTGAATCCCACGCTGGCGGCCAAGGTGAGCGACAAGGTGTCGGTGGCGGCGGGGTTGGATGTGTACTGGTCAAGCCTGGATCTCAAGCAGGTGTTTCCCTGGGGGATGGTGACGGGCAACCCATTGATCCCGGACGGGGAAGTTCGGATGCAGGGCAGTGGTGTGGGTGTTGGCGGCAATGCGGCGGTGACCTTCCGTCCCGTTCCCCGGCATATCGTGGCCTTGACCTATCGGTCCGCGGTGAAGGTGGACTACGAGGGTGACACTGATTTTGCGGGATTTCCTGCGGGCGGGGAAGTTCTCGGGATTTCGCCTGGCAGTGATTTTGACACCTCCATCGAGTTTCCGACGGTGGCCGCGCTCGGGTATGCGGTGAAGATTACCGACAACGTCCGCGTGGAAGCCGATGTGGAGTGGGTGCAGTTTTCCAAGTATGAAAACCTTGTCCTTGATGCCGGGCGCAATAATCCGCTGGTGCAGCGGCCGGGCAGTGTAAACCCGATGGCCCCGGTGGCGATTCCCCAGCAATGGGATGACACGTGGACCTATGGTCTGGGCGCCGAGTGGGATGTGCGGTCCGATCTGACGTTGCGTGCGGGGTATATCTTCCTGGAAAGCCCGGTGCCGGAAACGACGCTGGCGCCGACGCTGCCGGATGCGGATCGCCATGTGATTTCGGTGGGGGCGGGTCTCCATCGAAACGGACACCGGGTCGACCTTGCCTACGGTTACAGTGTGATCGGTGACCGTGAGGTTTCCCCGGAAGCGAACCCCGCCTATGCGGGCACGTATGAGACCAGTTCCCATTTGATGAGTGTGACCTATGGCTGCACATTCTGACGTGGCGGATAAAGCGACCACGGAGACTGCGCGTCCCAAGGTTCTGGTTATTGATGATGAACGGGGTCCGCGTGAGAGTCTGCGGATCCTGTTGAAGACGGAATACGACGTGTTGTGCGCCGAGTCGGTGGATGTCGGGGTTACGATGTTGAAGGAGCATCATCCCGACATGGTGATCATGGACATCCGGATGCCGGGCAAGAGCGGCATTGAGGGGTTGAAGGCGATCCGCGACCTGGACACGGCGGTGTCCGTGGTGATGTTCACTGGATTCGGGGCGCTGGAAACGGCGCAGGAAGCCATCCGGCTGGGGGCCAACGATTATCTCAAGAAGCCGTTCGATGCCTTTGAAATCCGTGAGGTGGTGCACCGGTATGTGCGGCGCACTCAGGTGGAAAGGCGCCGACGGCAGACCGTTGATGAACTGGGGCAACTCAATCAGACGCTCAAGGAAGAGTTGGTGCGGAAAGAGCATCTGGCGGTTCTGGGGCGGAAGTCCGCGGAACTGATGCACGACATACGGCAGCCGTTGACGGCGGTCACGGCGTATGTGGACCTGTTGTCCTCCGAGTTGAAGGACGTCCAGACCCATTTTGGGGACCGCTGGCAGGAGACCTCGGCGTACCTTGATAAAATCGAAAATGGCGCGGAACGGTGCAGGCGACTGGCGGACATGTGGCTGGACATCAGCCGTGGGAAACTGAACCGCGCACCGATTCGGGTTCAGGAGATTGGTGATGCCGTGGTGCATGACTGTCGTTCGCTGGTTGACGAGAGGAAGGTGGTCCTGATGGTCGAGATGGATGATGGAGCCACTGTGATCAATGTTGACAGGATGCAGTACACGCGGGCGCTTCAGAATCTCCTGGTGAATGCCGTTGAGGCGGTTCAACCTGGCACTGGACGGGTGAAGGTGTGGTGCCGGTGTGATGGGGGACAGGTTGAACTGGGTGTTGAGGATAACGGCTGCGGGATGAGTCCGGAGCAAATCAAGCGTTCGGTGGAGCCTTTCTTCAGCACCAAACCGGGAACGGGAACGGGTCTTGGGTTGTTCATTGCGCGTCAGGCGGTGGAAGCGCATGGTGGCACGATGCGGATTGAGAGTGAGACTGGCAAGGGGACGAGGATCACGATAACGGCGCCCTGTGGTGATAATACAAGTAGTCAGAATCCAGAATGAATCACCGACGAGCGCAAAGGCTAGTGTGCAAAGGGAGTGAGTTTATTGCTCCCTATTCTGAACCCTGACTTCTGAATTCTGAATACCCATCCGGTAATGCCGTATGGTTGATGGAACGGGCGAGATCGCTGATGGTGTCCGTGTCGCCTGAGAAGAAGGCGCCGAGGGCCGTGTCACGGAAGAGGCCAGCCTCCATGCCGGCCTGAACGCTCATCAGGTAGGTTTCGTCGCTGATGGAGGTGGGGATTCCGAGGCGACCGACTTTGCGGGCGAATGCGCCTGTCATCCCCAGCACCTTGCGGTAGGAGCGCCCGTCAATTTCGATGGGCATGGAGTTCCAGAAGCGGGGAGGCAACTGGAGTTTGACTTTCCAGGTCATGGCTACGTTGAGGTACTGGTCGGGGTCGGCGAACCGGATACGGTACTGGTCGGGCGACTGGAACCAGGCGGTTCGTGGGGCGACGATGGGTGCCTGAAGCATGAGGGAATGGAGTCCGACATTTTGAAGCAAGGTGAGAGTCTCCGCTTCCGACTGAGCGGTTTCGCCTGGACAGGGGAAGATCACGCTGCCGACGGTGAAGATTCCTGCGGCCTTGCATCGGAGGAGGGCGCGCCGGGTATCCTCGACCCGAATGCCTTTGCGTAGCGCATCCAGGATGGGTTGGGAGCCGGACTCGATGCCAAAGAAGAGGGAGACGCATCCGGACCGGCGAATGGTTTCAAAATCCGCGTCATCGGCTTCCCGGATATGGGCGAAGGAGGCGTAGCGCAGGGGGAGTTTTTCGTTCAAGGTGGCCCGTGCGAATTCGTTAAGGAGGGTATAGGGCGTGCAGGAGCCTGCGAAACGGAAGGCCCGGATCCCGTACCGGTGATCCAAGTCCCTGACTTCCGCCAGGAGGCGGGTAATACTTTTGAGGCGGACGCTCTTGTTGCTTTTCACGGGGTGGACGCAGAAGGTGCAGGCGTTGCGGCAACCGCGGCTTTCGTCGATCACCATGATTTTGATTTTCTCGTCGCCCGCCATGGCGGGATAGACGGCGGGGTCGTAGATGGGGAGGGGAAGGTCGTCCAGATTGGCCACCATGAGTTCGTCGGTAAAGCGGATAGTGCCGCCGGGTTCCATGAAGATCAAATTGGGGATTTCGCCCAGGGTCTTGTTTTCGGCGCCGTGGCGAGCGAGCATGACGATGGTGTGTTCGCCCTCGCCGTGGGCGAGGGCGTCGAAGACGGGGTAGCGGCGCAGGATGCGGTCCATAAAGAGATCCACATGCGGACCGCCGCCGAAGATGCGGAGGTGCGGGTGGCGATGACGCAGGATGGAGGCGAGGCGGGCGGAGCCCTCGAGGCCATCGCCATTCCAGAGTTTAAAGCCCACGGCATCGATGTGGTGTTCTTCGACGGCATCGGAAAGTTCGGCGCCGATGATCTCAATGGCCTGTTGCTGGAGGTGGCGGCGTTCGGTTTCGGCGCGTTGCAGAATCGGCAGGGCGACCAGGCGGCGCAGGGCGGTTAGAGGGCCGGGGTCCGGTTGGCGGAGGGCCTGCCACTCGCGGGCGAGGCGATGGCGGAGATCTGGGGAGGTCATCCGGCGAATCGTTCCGACGGTAGAGAAGTCGAGGATGCGGACGGTGCGACCGTCCTTGAAGAGGGCGCCGGCCAGGTTGGCCAGGCCGTTGTCGGGCATCAGGCTGTTGGGTGCGAACGGATACCCGGCATAGTTGACGAGCAGCCAGTTCTGGAGTGGTTTAGTCGGCATACGTTATCCGATCCTGTCCGGTCGTGAAGTCTGTTGATCTGCCTGGCGGACCAGGTTTAGCAAGGCGGCGCCGCCATCATCCGGAAGTTGTTTCAGGCGGTTTTTCTGGAAGGCGTCGCGAAACTCCATGATGCGTCTGGTTTCGGGGACGGGCCACTCGGGGGGGAAATGTTCCAGGTACAGGTGGGAGGGTCCGGAGACGCGTTCAAAGATCGTGCGCATTGCCTCGCGGGCCTCGGTCGAATCCATGGTGTTGTGCGACCATGTTTCGCCGGTTCCCTTCAGGCCGAATTCCTCGCGGCGTTCGGGGGTGGCGGCGGGGCAGAGGGGGACGACTTCGAAACGGAACATGTAGTAGCGATGGATGGCGCGGGCGTTGCCGCCGGAAGGCATTGAGGAGATGAGATCTGCCGTGTTTTGGATCGAGGCGGCACACTCGCCGGGGAAGCCGACCAGGAATGTGCATTGGGTACCGATGCCGTGCCGGTCCAGGAGGGTGATGGCGCGCAGGGCCTTTTCGGGGTCAAGGTGTTTTCGCATATTGTGCAACACGGTTGGGTCGCCGGATTCGATGCCGACGAGGCATTCGCGGCAGCCGGACTCGGCCATGAGTGCGGCGGCTTCCTCATCGATGGCGTCGGCCCGGATGAAAGCACGCCAGGTCAGGCCGAGGTTTGCCTTGACGAGAGCGCGCGTGAATTGTGTGATCCGGTTACGGGTGACGGCCAGGTTATCGTCGGTAAAGAAGACGCGGCGCGGCGCCGGCATGGCTGCGGACAAGGTGCTCAGCTCGCTGAGGAGGCTATCGACTGAGCGCAGGCGGGGTTCATAGAGGCCCATGAAGTCGCAGAACTCACAACGGAACGGGCATCCCATGGCGGTGCGGATGGGGGCCTCGAAATGCTTGAGACGGTCCGTGTGCTGACGCCAGTCCACGATACTGCCGTCGATATCGCTGGTTTCCGGGACGGTCGAGTTGAAGTGGTAACCGGAAGGTTTTGGGATGGCGAGGTTGGGGAGATCGCGGAAGTCCCTGTCTTCGGCGAGGCGGCGGGCAATGGCGGCAAGGGTATTTTCGCCACCTTCGCTGACGATGAGCGCATCCAGGTCGAGATCGCGGGAAGCGTCGACGAGGAAATAGTGTTCGGCGACTTCACCGGGTGACATTCCGCTGAGTCTGCCTTCCTGCAGCAGTTTGCGGGCGCGCAGGCCTTTGCGGACTCCGACGCCGCCGGCGACGATGGGGATGCCCGGGGCGGCGGCCTTGAGGCGTTGGGCGGCATTACGGATGAGGGTGGCGCCGTGCGACCCGGGCAACCAGGTGGTGGACAGGGCGATCAGCCGGACGCCGTTGGCAATGGCCGCATGGACGGTATCCATGCCGGTTTCGAGGCATGGAATTTCCAGCAGATTCAACCCGAGGCGGGCCATGTGATCCTTCAGGAATGGGCCGGTGAGGACAGGGGAGGTGCCCATGGAGGCCCGGATGCGTGCCAGGTGTTGGAAGGCGGCCTGCGGATCGGGACTGGCCAAGGCGCGGAGGACTGGGAATGAAGCCACTTGATTGTGGAGTTCGAGGCGCAAGGGTTTGTAGACGGCGGGATCGCCGGTGTCACGGGGCGCCAAAATCTGTGAGATAAACAGAATGTCAATTGTAGACACTGGTTTCCTCCGCACATCCAATGATGTTCATATTTCCGCAGAATGTCAACGAGAAGCCCCCGATCTGGTGAGGGGTTATTGTTGAAGTTTGACTGCCATAAGGGGTTAAGACGGCGAGTATCTGCAGGATTCTCAACATGGGCGCAGGCGCTTTCAGGTCCGGCCGCCCAGGACAGCGGTCACGGCTTTCAACAGGTCGGGGGGGGTGCTGGAGCTTACAAACCTGTCCACATTGGTAAACTTGGCGTCGGGGTTGTGGAGCCCGCTGGAGTCATAGACGATGACGGAAATACCGCTGGCATTGGTGAAGGGTGCCAGGCTGGCGGCGATAGAACTGCCCGCCATTCCGGGCAGCATTTCCTTCAGCAGGATCACATCCGGGGTTCGTGCCTGCAGGGATTCAACCAATGTCGAGTTATCGTGCAGGATGGTGGTTTCGTAGCCGGCGGCGGTGAAGAAGCTACGCAGGCGCATGGAAAGGCGAGGCTCGTCTTCGATGATCATCAAATGGGGATGGTGGTGGTGCGCGTTACAATTCCGGCCGGCCTTTTTGTGTTTGAGCAGGATGCGTTCGATCTCCCGTGTCAAGAGCGTTGGATCGCAGGTTTTGGCGAGGAATCCCTCGACGGCGGTATCGGCGAAGAACTGTTCCATATTGGCACGTGCCGTGAAGACCAGGACGGGGTAGCGGGGTTTCTCGTCGGCGCCGGAAATTCTTTTCAGGAAGGCGAGGCCGGTCATTCCGGGCATGCTGATATCCAGGATGATCAGGTCGGGGGTGAGCGTCCGCAGGACTTGCAGGGCCTGGTCGCCGGTTTCGGCGGTGACGACCTCATAGCCGTCCAGGCGGAGTTGGTCGCCGACACTAAGGAGGACAGCGGGGTCGTCGTCCACGAGTAGAATCCGGTCCTGTGTGGTGGTCATGTGGGTTTCTCCTGTCGTACGGGTTGAAAGGGAGTGATGCCGATCAAGGTGCTTTCGATCAGTTCGTGCAATTCCCTCATGTTCCAGGGTTTGCGGAGGGAAGGGATGGAAAACCGGTTCAAGAGGTCCTTGGTGTTTTCATCCACTGAAGCCCCGGTGACGGCCACGATGGGGACAAGGCGGGTGGCGGGGGCCTCCTTGAGTTGGAGGATGACATCGGAGCCGTTCATGTCCTCGAGATGGATATCCATGAGGATCATGCTGGGCGGGGCATTCAGGGCGCGTCGGAGGATGGCCTCGCCGTCGGTGAGGGAATCCACCCGGTAGCCGCGGGCGATCAACTGGGCGGCCAGCAGGGCTTGGATGGAGAGGTTGCTGGTGGCGATGAGCAGGGAGGGAGTGGGGGCGACCGGCAGGGAGATGGTGACGCAGGTGCCGTTTGGGGCGTTTGGCGGGGGGCTGGCGATGTCGAGACTGCCGCCGTGGAGGTGCATGATCTCCTTGGAGATTGCCAGGCCCAGGCCGGTGCCGGAGATATGGGTCCCCACGCGGAAGTAACGCTCGGTTACACGTTGGAGGGCGGCGGGTGGAATGCCGATGCCGTTATCGGCAACGGAAATGGCCGCCAAGCCCGGCGGGTCACTTGCGGGGAAGATGCTGATGGTGATGCGTCCACCGGCGGGGGTGAACTTGATGGCGTTAGACAGGATGTTCTGCAGGACGCGTTGAACCATGCCGGGGTCGCAGAGGACAAAGTCCAGACCGCGAGTGGCACCGACATTCAGGGTGAGGCGGGCCGCTTCGATTTGGACGCGCAGGGAATCAGTGGTGCGGGAGATCAGGTAACGGAGGGGCGTGGCGACGGGGTTGATGGTCAGGGCATGGTTATCCAGGCGGCTGACATCGAGGATGCGGTCAATGGTGCTCACGAGGCGTTCGCACTCTGAGTCGAACATTTTCAGGTAGCGGTTGGCCTGGTCGGGCAGGGGCCCCGCGATGCCCTTGAGCAGGTTACGGGTGCCGTACATGATGGACGTCAACGGGGTCTTGAGTTCGTGGGAGACATTGGCGACGAACTCCGATTTTTCCTTGTTGTGGCGTTCGAGTTTGACGATGGCTTCGCGCAGTTGCTGTTCCGTCCCGATACGGCGCGTGATTTCAGTCTGGAGGGCATCCACGGCCCTGGAGAGTTCGGCGGCGCGTTGCTGGACCCGTTCCTCAAGTTCGTCGCGGGAGGTGCGGAGTTCGACTTCGATGCGTTTGAGTTCAGCCTGGGCAAAGTGACGTTCGAGGGCGTGCCGGATGACGCGTTCCAGCATTTCGGGTTCGAAGTGGCCCTTGATGAGGTAGTCGGCGGCGCCGCCATGGATGGCAAGGGTTTCGACGGTGCTGTCCTCCATGCCGGTCAGGACGACGAAGGGAGCATGGAAGCCTTTGGTTGCGGCGGCGCGCATCAATTCGAGGGCGTCATGACCGATGTCGAGTTTCAGGTCGGTGAGGCAGAGGTCATAGGTAGTGTTGGTGAGGCGGTCGAGAGCGTCGTCATAGGAGTAGGCGAGATCAGCGACGAAGCGGGAGGACTTGCTGCGGGCCAGCATGGCGCTCGTCAGCAGGGCATCCTCCCTGTTGTCATCCACCAGCAGTACTTTAATGGTATCCAGTCTCATGGTAGACGTTGGGGAACGACGTCTCGATCACTGACTGGAGAGTAACCCGTTTCCAGGGCATCCGGTCAAGTGAAATACACGTCAGAAAAGCCAGGAGAGGTCATCGTCGCTGGACGGCGGCCTGGTTTTTCGGCGGGGTTTGGAGGGTTTACGCGGGGGTGGGGGATGGGTTGCCTGCCATTCCAGTTCGGCTAACAGGGCATCGATGGAATTCAACTCGGTGGCGAGATCGTCCGCTTCGTCGGTAAGATCCGCGCGGATTCGCCGGATGAACGCGGGGTTCTTGATGCGGGTCTGGTAATCCCAGGCGGGGTTTGACTTGGCGCGCCGGATTTCCGAACGGGTGGATTGGAGGGATTGCTTCAGTTTGCGGATCAGAAGATGAATTGTGGAAACGGGGGTATGGGCGCCGAGGCCGGTTTCTTCGTTATCACAACGGGCGAGGATGCTCTGGAGGGCCTGGGTATCATGTCGGGAATAGGCCGCCTGTGCCTCGTGCCAGAGGTTCTTACGGGCCTCGGACATGTGGCCGTGATGATCGGGATGGAGGCGGCGGACGATGGCCCGGTAGAGTTCCTTGATGGTCTTTGTCTCGGCGTGTGATCGATGCGGGGTTCGTGCGGGAGGGCGGGCACCGAAGAAACTCTCGAAAAAGTCGCTGAAGTCATCGTAGTCGTTATCCGGGATTGATTCGAAGTCCTCGTCATCCAAGCCGAAGATGTCATTCCTGTCGTCGGCATCCTCCTCTGGGTCGTGGGCGTCGGGGTTCTGTTTGCGGCGTTGTTCCTCCTCCTGGGCCAGGCGGAGGTCTTCTTCTTCGGCCTCCTTGGGGTGGGCGCGGCGCCACTTGGCCTTGAGGTAGGCCTCGGGTTCGGAGAGGTTGCGGTGGCGGACAAGGAAACCGATTTCGTTGACTAGGGCCTGTTTGTCGCGGATTTTTTCAACCAGTTCGCGGGAGTTGGTGAGGATCTGGCCGAAGGTTTGATGGAGCCATGAGCGGAAGCCGGGGATATCGCGCTCGTGGTGTTGCTTCAATTGGGATTTCAGTTGTTCCAGGGAGCGTTCGTGTTTCTGGTAGTCCTTGAGTGCTTTCTTGCGGATGGTATTGGTGTTGAGGGGGATGATGCTTCGGATGGGGTTGGCGGGAGGGCGGGGAGCCAGCGGGGGGCGGCCGCGGCGGGGGGTGTACGGGACGGACAAGGGGCGGTATTTTCGTGACGGCGGCATGACGTGTGGCTTAAGAGAAAGTGCGATGGTGAGGGGTGATGTTTACGGGGCGGAGTCGATGGCGTAGTCGAGGGTCACGACGGCCTTGGCGGTCTTCTCAATGGAGGAGGTGTCGTACTCGCCATATCCGGAAGTGTCGGTGGAGTGCCGTTCGGTGATCTGAAAGACGCCCTGTTGCGCGGAGATCAGGGAGCCCACTTTGCCTTTGCTGCCTTTGGCGAGGGCCAGGGCACGACGGTAACCGTCATCGGTCGCCTGGGCGAGTAACCGGAGTTTCGTATCCTTCAGATCGGTGACCATGAACATGGGGGCGGAGGCCCTGATATCCACATCGTCCCGGATCAGGTCCGTGATGCGGGTGGCGGTGTCACGGATGAGGACGACATTGGTGGAGGTGACGGTAATGTCCTGGGTTACATCGTAATATTCGGTCTCGTTGGTTTCTTTGCCTTGGAGATCGCGTTTGGCGACTTTGGAGTTGTTGATGGTGTGAAGTACCGTTTCACTGTCGCGCAGACCCATTTGTTTTATGAGGGCGAGGGTGGCGTTGCGGCTGGACTGCAGTTTGTCGTAGGCGTCTTTCATGCTGTTCCCGCGCGCGGAACAGGTGCAGGAGAATTTGCCGACATCGGAGGTGATATCGGCCTCGGCGTAACCTTTCACGGTGATGGCCTGTTCATGGCGGATGCGGAGGAAGAACTTGGAGAGCATCGAGGCCGACAGGATCATGCCTGCCGCCAGGATGAGGGCGGCGAGGGAGAGTTTCATCAGGTTATTCATGGGGGGCCTTTGGGTTTGAGGTGTTTGTGTTATGGAGGCGAAGGATGGTTTCGACCACTTTGGCGGGGGAGAGGATATCGGTGTCGATCTGGTGGGGTATGGATCCGTACAGGGATTTTCGTTTTTCGAGCAACTCCCGGATACGCTGGAGGCGGTCCTGCTCCTCAAGGAGGGGGCGGTGGTTTGCCTTGGCGGTGCGCTTGAAGATGGTATCGGGCGAGGCAGTCAGGCAGACCATCAGGCCGGTGCGCTGGTAATCGCGGATGTTGTCGGGGTTAAGGACGACCCCGCCGCCACAACCGATCACCAGTCCCTGGCGGGCGGATAATTCCTTGGTGAGTTCGCGTTCCATGTTGCGGAAATGGGGTTCGCCCTCCTCGGCAAAGATACGGGTGATGGATTTGCCGGCTCGCGCCTCGATCATGTGGTCCATGTCGATGAACTCCATGTTGAGTCGGTTGGCCAGTTGTTTGCCGACGGTGGTTTTTCCGGTTCCCATAAAGCCCATGAGGACGATGTTCTTTTGGGAAGGATTGATGGTTGATGGTTGATGGTTGATGGAAGAGGAGAAGACCTGGATGCCGTCGCGGAAGGTCATGACGGCGCGTCCCTGGAGGGACCAGCCTTCGAACGGGGTGTTGCGGGATTTCGAGGCAAAGGAGTCGGCATGGACAGTCCATTCGGTGTTCAGGTCGAGGAGGACCAGGTTGGCGGGTTGGCCCAGGGCGAGGCTGGGGGGTGGCAGGCCCAGGATGGCGGCGGGGCCGGTGGTCCAGCGGGCCACCCAGTCCGTCAGGGAAAGGAGTCCTTTGCGGACGAGGAGGGAGAAGGTGACGCCGACGGCGGTTTCGAGGCCGATGACGCCGAAGGGGGCCCCGGTGAAACCGCGGGCCTTGGAAGCGGCGGTGTGGGGCGCGTGATCGGTGGCGAAGCAGGCGATGGTGCCATCAACGAGGCCATGTATGAGTTCCTCGCGATCGGCGAAGGATCGCAGGGGTGGATTCATCTTGAAGGCATCCGCACAGTCGGGGCGGACGTCGTCATCGGTCAGGGCGAGATGATGGGGGGTCAGTTCGGCAGAGACGTGGAGTCCGCGTTGTTGGGCGTTGCGGATCAGTCTGACGGATTCACCGGCGGAGAGGTGTTGGATATGGATGGCGCCGCCGGTGGTTTCGGCCAGGCGGATATCGCGGGCGACGATGGCGGTCTCGGCTTCGGAGGGAATGCCGGGCAGGTTGAGGGTTTGGGATCGGAGTCCATCATGCATGACGCCGTTGCCGGCGAGGCGCGGGTCGAGGGCGTGATCCATGAGCGGGTGACCGGTGGCGGCAGAGCGCCGCATGGCTTCCTCCATGAGGGAGGTATTGGTGACGGTGCAACCGTCGTCGGTAAAGGCCACGGCGCCGGCCCGGGCAAGCGCCTCGATATCGGTGAGGGCGTGGCCGGCGCGGTTGCGGGTGATGCAGGGGGCGGGCAGGACACGGGCGAGGTTGGCGGCGGCGGCGCGGGTGGCGAGGGTGGCGATCTCGGCCGGGCAATCCATGGCGGGATTGGTGTTTGGCATGGCGACGATGGTGGTGAAGCCGCCTTGGACAGCGGCCCGGCAGGCGGTTTCGACGGATTCCGCCGCTTCGTTGCCGGGCTGGCGCAAATGGACATGCAGGTCAATCAGGCCCGGCACGGCCACAAGGTTGGTGCCGTCAATGACGGTACAGTCCGGGGGAAGGGAGGAATGGTTGATGGTTAATGGTTGATGGAGAATGGGGAGAGGGGCAAAGACGCCGTTTTGGATGAAGAGGTCGCCGATGAAATCCCGGTTTGAGACGGGGTCCACGATGCGGGCGTTCTTGATATACCATGAAGGGTTCATATGTCGGACTTGATGTATACACCAGCGGCGGCTTGACAGAAAAGCGATAAATGGTAGTTTGAACCCCTTTTCAGTGGGATTGCAGAGGTTAGTGAGGGACAAACGATGAAGATGACGTATCAGCCGAAGAAGAAGAAGCGCCAGCGCAAGTGTGGTTTCAGGAAACGTATGAAGACGGTTGGAGGCCGCAGGGTGATTGCCAGTCGCCGTCAAAAGGGTCGGAAAAAGCTTTCCGAGTAACAGCGCCTGTTCGGCCCGAAGGGGCAGGGAACGACGATGAACGCCGTTACCCGCAGGCGTGTGGAGGCAACTCCACGCTGGCGGGTGGCGCTTTGCCCGGGTGGGCAGAGCCGGCGTTCATTTTGTGTTTCAGGAGGCGGTTCGCGGGAATGGCGGGCATGGAAGAATGCGATGACGACAGACCGGACAGCCGAATCAGGGAAGGTGAAGCGGCCGGACGTCGGGTTGTGCCGGGCCCAGCGGTTGACCCGGCCTGAGGATTTTACGGCCATCTATGAGCAGGGCCGGTCCATGGCGGGGCGGTGCATGGTGTTGTGGGTGGGGAAAGGGCCGGGCACGTCGCTGCGTCTGGGCGTGGTGGCCAGTCGTGTGATTGGCGACGCGGTGCGCCGGAACCGGGCGAAGCGGCGGTTGCGGGAAGTCTGGCGACTGAACCGGCACCGGTGGACGGCGGATGTGGATGTTATTCTGGTGGCCCGGCGGACGATTATTTTGGCGAGCTGGGAGGACGTGGTGGCTGACCTTCTGAAACTGGCGCGAAAGGCGGGACTGGGGGCATGATCCGCAAGGCGTTCATTCTGCTGATCAAAGGGTATCAGCGCAGTCTGGCGTTGATCCTTGGCGGGCAGTGCCGGTTTTATCCGACCTGTTCGGCGTATGGAATTGAGGCGATTGAGACGCATGGGGTCCTGCGGGGAATCCTGTTGGGGGCCCGGCGTGTGGTGCGGTGTCATCCCTTTCATCCGGGAGGCGTGGATCCGGTTCCGCCGCGGGTGGAGCGGGGTGGTGTCGTGCGAGAACGATAAGACGGGCTGGGAAACAGCCCTTTGGAGTACAGGCGATGAGCAAGCAGAAATTACCGATCAAAGACATCCTGATAATCGCGGCGCTGTTTGGCGCCATGTTGGCCTGGGGGCCTGTGTACCAGAAGTTCCTGGCACCGCCGCCCGTGGCGGTGACGCCCGGCGTTGTCACGGAGGCCACCACTAATGCGGTGCCGCCGCCAGTCGAGGTAGTGGCGCCAGTCGTCGTCAAGGCGCAACCGGCGGTGGTGGATGCGCCGGTGTTGCAGGCGGCCACCACTGCGCGGAGGCCCGAGGAAACCTTCGTCATCAGCAACCAGTTTATTCATGCGACCCTGACGTCGCGCGGGGGCGGCGTGGTGTCCGTTGAGTTGCCGTCTTTTTCGGTGACCAAGAAGGATCTGCGTCCGGTGGTGTTGGATTTCAAACGGTTCCCGGCACTGGCGTACGAAGGCTGGGAAGGATTGGATGTCGGCGCTGATTATTCGATCACGGTGCTTTCCAACGGTGTGGCGGCCCGGTTGGAAGCGACGCGGGCGGACGGGGTCCGGTTGGAGCGCCATATTGCGCTGGGCGAACGTTACCTGCTGACGGTGCAGGATCGTCTGATCAACACGGCTGGCGAGGTGCGGGCGGTACCGGCGGTGGCGATGACATTGGGCGACATGGAGATGCTCGAGGGTGAGGAGCGGATGACCGGGGTGGAGTTTCTGGGGATTGACTCCCTGCCGTCGGCGGGTGGCGGAGGGGTGCGGCACTGGATGAGCAAGCGGTGGTTTTCGGATGATCTGACGGTGGCGGACTATTTTCAGGAGGAACCGATTCGCGGTCACGGTTGCATTGGCCGGCCGAAGATGACCAAACCGCTGCCACACCGCGTCCGGGAGCGGATCAGCCAGAACATGGATTGGGTGGCGGCGAGGAACAAGTATTTCGTGCAGATCCTGGCGCCGCAAGGCGGGGCGGTGGGGTGTGATCTGATTGCCGACCGGGAGGTGGATCCCACGGAGGATCCCGCGCAGAGCCGGTCATGGGCCAGTGTGGCGGTGCCTTTGCGCGTGGCGGGTGCGGTGCGGTTCCCTGAACGGGTGCTGGCGCCGGGCGAGGCGGCGGTGCGTTCGCTGGAGTACTATGTCGGGCCGAAGGAGCTTTCCACCATCAGGCCGCTGGGTCGTCACATGAAGGAAGTGATGGACTTCGGAACGTTGAAGTGGGTTTGCGAGATTCTGGTTGTGGCGCTGACCTGGCTATACGCGGTGATTCCCAACTACGGGGTGGCGATCATCCTGTTGACCCTGATCGTGCGGGTGATCTTCTGGCCCCTGACGCACAAGGGTACGGAGAGTATGAAGCGGATGCAGGAACTGCAGCCGAAGGTGAAGGCGTTGCAGGATCAATACCGCGACAAGCCGCAGAAGCTTCAGCAGGAGACCATGGCGTTATACCGGGAAAACAAGGTCAATCCGCTGGGCGGGTGTCTGCCGATGCTGATCCAGATTCCGGTGTTCTTTGCTTTGTTCAATGTGCTGCGCAGCGGGATTGAGTTGCGTTATGCGGGGTTCCTGTGGATTGGCGACTTGAGCGCCGCGGAGAACCTGTTGGCGGGGGTGTTGCCTTTCCCGATCAACATCCTGCCGCTCGTGATGGCGGCCACGCAGGCGTGGCAGCAGCATCTGACGCCTTCGGCGGGCGACCCGGCGCAACAGAAGATGATGATGTTCATGCCGGTGATCATGTTGCTGTTCCTGTACTCCATGCCGTCAGGGCTGGTGTTGTACTGGACGGCCAACCAGGTGATGATGATCGTCCAGTTGTTATGGCAGCGGCGGATGAAGAAGAATGGTTAATGGTTCATGGTTGATGGGGGAAATATGAACTGCTTCTGTTGTGGGCAATCGGGGTGGGTGATCGGGTTTGGCGTGGTGGCGTACCTGGTGGGGGCGATTCCGTTCGGGTTGTTGATTTCGCGGGCGAAGGGTGTGGACATCCGCAAGGTGGGGAGCGGGAACATTGGCGCCACGAATGTGTTCCGGGCCGTCAGCAAGCCGCTGGGGATCCTGACGTTTGTGGCAGACGCCCTGAAGGGGTGGGTGCCCGCCTGGGTGTTTCCGCTGGTGGTGGCGAGGGTCGTGGAGGCGGGGGTTCCCGGAGAACTCGGGTTGGCCTATGGGGCGTTGGCGATCATGGGGCATACCTGGCCGGTGTATCTCGGGTTCAAGGGGGGGAAGGGCGTGGCCACGAGCGCCGGGGCGCTGATCGGGATTGCTCCGGCGGCGACGGGAGTTGGACTACTCTGCTGGGTGTTGGTGTTTGCGGTGTCGCGCTATGTGTCCCTGGCATCCATGGTGGCGGCGGCAACGGTGGCGGTGGCCGCCTGGGTTATGTATCGCGGAGCGGGTTTGGGATTGCCGGTGGCGTTGACGGTGCTGTCGGCATTGATTGTCTGGCGTCACAAGGCGAATATCCGGCGTCTGTTGGATGGCACGGAGCACCGGTTTTCCAAGAAGAAATCAGCGGCGGCGGATCCTGCGGCGCAGTGAGGATACGATGGCGACAGTGGCAATTCTTGGTGATGGCGGGTGGGGAACAGCGCTGGGGTTGACGCTGCACCGTAATGGGCACCGTGTGTGCCTATGGGGCCCCTTTCCCGAGACGATCGCGGCGATCCGGGGGCGCGGTGAAAATGTTGATTATTTGCCGGGCGTTGCGTTGCCGCCGGAGTTGCGCTGGACGGCGGACCGTGCGGAGGCGGTGGCCGGGGCCGAGGTGGTGGTGCTGGCCAGTCCCACGAAATTCATGCGGACGGTACTGGGTTCGTTTGCCGGATTGATTCCCCCGTCGGCCTTGTTGGTAAGTGTGGCCAAGGGGTTGGATGCGGGCAGTCACCGGCGGATGACCGAGGTGGCGGAGGAGGTGCTTGGGATGGGGCCGGTGGCGGCGCTATCGGGGCCGAGTTTTGCGTCCGAGGTGGCGGTGGGGGCTCCCACGGCGGTGGTGATTGCCTGTCGCGATCATAAGCGGGCGGTGCAGTTGCAGGCGGTGTTTAATGGTCGGCGTTTCCGTGTCTACACTTCCGACGACGTGGTGGGTGTGGAACTGGGCGGGTGCCTTAAGAATGTGATCGCCGTGGCGGCGGGGGTATGCGCGGGAATCGGGTTTGGCCATAATGCCCAGGCGGCATTGATCACGCGGGGGTTGGCGGAGATGACGCGGTTGGGGGTGGCGATGGGGGCGCATCCGGCGACGTTTGCGGGATTGAGCGGGATGGGGGATCTTGTATTGACCTGTACGAGCCGGTTGAGTCGCAATTACACGGTGGGCGAGCGGATCGGGCGCGGGGAGGCATTGGCGGCGATTGTGGGAGGCATGAAGCAGGTGGCGGAGGGGATTACGAATGCGGCCACGGCGCGGGAGTTGGCGGAGATGAAGGGGGTCTCGGCGCCGATCATTGAGGAAGTCCATGCCATGGTGAGCGAGGGTAAGGATCCGCAGGCGGCGGTGGAGTCCCTGTTGGCGCGCGAGCCGCGTCCGGAGCGGGATGGGTGAGCAACTTTCGCTCAGCGGAATCCGACGACTGCCGAAAAGTGACACCCCTTAGCCAGAAGGGAGCAAGTCCGAACCGGCTAAGGGGTCATGGCTGGTGAGTTTGCCGGACGCTTCCCGCATCCACCCCCGTTGCTCTACTTATATGATCGCATATTCCTTGAAAAACGGATGTCAGGAGTCCGTTAAATCATGCATAAGCCGGGACGGCGAATGCCGCCCCGTAATCCGATTTCAGGCCCAGGCTTCTTCAATGAGAAAAGAACACCTTGATCCGGGCCAAGGATTGGGGACATCGCGCTTTATCCGGCGAACACGGCGCGGTGGCCATCCGGGCCGGCCTTTTCGGCGGCGCGGGTGATTTCCTCGCGGGCGATGGCGGCCCAGCGGTCAAAGCGTTCGGGGTGGTTCTCGCAGGTATGGGTGTCCTTCAGAATGAAGTCGAGTCGGCACCCGTTGTCCATGGCGGCTTCCAGTCCGGCGCGCAATTCCCCGCGGATGAGGGTTTCGTCGAACGATCCGACAAGGTGGGAGGGTTGGGGTTTCCAGCACATGACGAAGTTACCCTTCAGGCGTTCGGCACAGCGACGCAGGTCGGACCAGGGCGAAATGGAGATGCGGCGCATGCCGGGCAGTGCCGTGACGGCGTCAAGTTTGTGGGTCAGGTCCTCGCAGCAGCCGTAGCAGTTCAGCGGGAAGGGTTCGAGGAGTTTCCGTTCGTATGAGAGGGCGAACTCCGCGTGCTGCTCGGGGCTGACTTGGGCCAGTTCTTGCGCTTCGGCGAGTGCCCAGCGGTCGCGGGTACGGACGCGGGCGGGATCGAACCCGGCGGCGGGCAGGCCGTCGACATAGCCATGGGCGCCCTGATTGATCGCGGGGCCATCATGGTTGCTGGCGAGGAGGTTTTGTTGCAGGGCCTGGGTGAGAACCTTCTGATGGCCCTCGGTCAGGAAGTGCATGGCCTCATGAAGGAAACCGGGATTCTCGTACATATCCACCATCACTTGTTCAAGGCCGCGAAGTTGGGTCCATTCTCCCATCAGGTGATAGTAGGGTTTGATGCCGCCGGTGAGTTTCACGGGGAGCAGGTCGCCGACGAGATCCCGTGTTCGGGCCAAGGCGGCCTCAGTGGCGGTTTCGTCGTAGGTGATCTCGGGGTGGTGCATCGTCTTGAGGTTTGCGGGTTCCTTGACCACCGGGTCAAAAGCCCATGCTCCTTGGGCCTGGGTGCTGTCGGTGTGTTGGGCTTTCAGGCCCCACCCGGTGGAGTGGATTCGTTTGGCAACCCTGATGTAGCCATCGGCGACGGCGTCGTCGCGCCAGTGCTGGTGTCCATAGAGGGTGGCGCGCAGGTCCAATTCCAGCCAGCGGTCGGGGCCATAGGTGCATTGGAGGGAGGCGTTGGGCAGGATTTCGCGCCAGGATCCTTCGGGGATGATCCGGAAGATCGGGCGGCAGGGCCGCAGGCTGTTATGGTCACGCCACAAGCGACGGCGTTCCTCCTGGATTGGCAGGTTGGCGATGTCGCGAAGTTGACGGCACAGGTCGCGGATGACGGTGCGGTCTTCCGGGCGGATGGCTGGAATGGGTGTACTCATGGCGGGTGAGTGCGCCGAAAAGGCGGTGGTTATTCCAGCAGATTTCCCAAATTCGGAGTTTGTTCCTCTCATTGAAGTGCACCCGGTTGCATGGTAGTGTTCGCATTCAATGGGGCTTCACAACAAGGCGATGGTGCACAATGAATAGAATAGATGGACTTGCGTCGGCGGGAAGCGAAACGCCGCTGGAGGGATTGAGCAAGAGTTACGCACTATTGAAACTGGCGGTGGGAGCCCCGGATCGTTTTGTGACATGGGACGCGATTGTATTGACGGCGTCGAGCGAGGAGCAGGCGCGGTTGTACCGGCGGCATCTGGAGGAAGTGCGTGTCCGTGGATTGATCGCGGCGGCGACGCGGACGGTGGTGGTGGCGGATCCGGGCGGGATGCGGATCGGGAGCGGCGGGGCGACGCTGCATGCGTTGCGGGTGCTGGCGCAGGAGTACTCGGCAGAGGCGGTGGGCGGGTGGCGGGTGCTTTTGGTGCATGCGGGCGGGGATAGCCGGCGAGTGCCGTGGGCGAACGTGTTCGGGAAGTGTTTCATTCCGTTTCCTCTGTTGGCGGATCCCGACCAGGCGGTGCCGACGCTATTTGATCACCAGTTGGCGGTGGCGGCGCCGTTAGCGGGACGGATGCCGGGTGCGGGATTGGTGTCGCTGGCGGGGGATGTATTGCCGTTGCTGAACACGAGCCGGGTGGGGTTGGTGGCGGATGGTGCGGTGGTAGTGACGGCGGCGGAATCGCTGGATGTGGCGGGGCGGCACGGGGTGATCGTGGCGGACGGGGATGGGCGGGTGGTGGATCTTCTGCAGAAGGCGGACCCGGAGACGTTGGCGGCGCGGGGTGCGCTGGTGGGTGGGGGGGCGGCCTTGCTGGACACGGGGATCTACGCGTTCTGCGGGGAGGTGTACCGGCGGTTGGTGGGGTTGGCAGGCGAGACGCCGGACCCGGTCGTGGAATTGGTGGCGTCGCGGCGGGAGTGCAGTCTTTACGAGGAGATCGCGTCGGCACTGGTGGCGTCGCGTCGCGAGTGGGTGCAGGGGCGGCCACTGGGGCCCCGGTTGGTTGGTGCGTTGGGTGAGGGGGTGTTGTGGAACCGGACGGTGCCGGAGTTATATTTTGTCCACTTGGGGACGACGGCGGAGATTCTGAATCACTTTTCGTTGAATTGGGAGGGGCGGATCGGGCGGGTGGTTTCGGCGGATGTGGCAGGGGCGTTGGGGTCAGCGGCCGTAGTCTGTGCGACGACGGCGGGGCGCGAGACGACGGTGGGGGACAACAGTTTTCTTTACGGTTGCCGGCTGACGGGGGAGACGGCGGTCGGGAGTCGGTGTGTGGTCATGGGGGTTCATAGCCGGGGGTTGCTGCGGGTTCCGCCGAATCTTTGCGTATGGCAGTTGCCGTTGCGGCGGCGGGGGAAAGGGGCGCGCCGGTTTGCGTCGGTCTGTTGCGGGGTGGATGACTGTCCGAAGGACGAGTGGACGGCGGGGACATTTTGTAACCGCGAGTTTGCCGGCTGGATGCGGTCGCACGGGGTGGAGGCGGATGAGTTGTGGGGGGCGGGGGTGGCGCGGACGTTGTGGCACGCGCGGTTGTTTGCGCGGGTGGGTGCGGACGACGGGTTGGTTGTGTTGGGGTGGTTGTGGGGTGATGGGACGAAGGGTGGCGAGGGGGCGGCGTTATGGCGGGGGGCGGAACGGTTGAGTCTGGCCGAGTTGCATGCGGAGGTGGATTTCGGGGAGGTGGCGGAACGGTTGGCTCGGGTGCAGGATGGATTGATTTTGGACATTATGGAAAGGACAGTCCGGCACGGGATGAACCGGAATGTGCGGGCGTTGATGGGGCAGGCGTCGCCTGCGGTGCGACGCACGAAGGCGTGGCGTGGTGTGGTCTCGGCGGCGGAGGGATGCGTCGAAGGCGGGGGGAGCCGGTCGTTGCAGGTTGCGGCAGATTTGTTTTTGGCGGATGGCAGGGCGGATGAGGCAGCGGCGGCGGAGCGCAAGGCGTTTGAGGCGATTGGGCGGGAGGTCGGGCGGTATG
Organism: uncultured Verrucomicrobiota bacterium; assembly: GCA_964535015.1. GTDB lineage: Bacteria > Verrucomicrobiota > Kiritimatiellia > CAIKKV01 > CAITUY01 > CAZDUS01. Next base: position 35,411 of record CAZHRU010000003.1, read on the forward strand.
TGAAGTCGTACGAGGCGGTCAGGGTGTCGGACCTGGTGCCCGGGACGGTGGAGGAGACGTGTTTGCCGGTGCGGTTCGATTTGGCGGGAGGGTGGAGCGATACGCCGCCGTATTGTCTGGAGAATCCGGCGCGGGTTTTGAATATGGCCGTGGAGTTCGGGGGGCGTCGTCCGGTCATGGCGCGGGTGACGGCGTTGGCGGAGCGGGAATGGCGTTTTTACCAGGAGGATACGGGTTTGGTCGAGGTGGTGCGGCCGGGGGAAGGGACGGGGGTGACCAGTTCGCTATCGGATCCGTTTGTGTTGTTGAAAGCGGCCTTGCAGTTGACGGGGTATGGGGCGGGACGGGGGATTCATCAGGGGGTGGAGGTGCGGACGCACACGGGAGTCCCGAAAGGGAGTGGGTTGGGTACGAGTTCAATCCTGGGTGCGGCGCTGGTGAGTGCGTTGCAGAAGTTGGCAGGCCGCAGGTGTGATGCGGAACCTGTGAGTGAACTGGTGTTGGTGCTGGAGCAGCGGATCACGACTGGCGGCGGGTGGCAGGATCAGGTTGGCGGATTGATGCCGGGCGTGAAGTGCATCACGTCGGCGCCGGTGCAGCCGATGCGGCTGGTGATCGAGCCGGTGCCGTTGTTACGGGAGACGGCGGTGGAGTTGGAGTCGCGTCTGGTGATCGCGTACACGGGATTGGACCGGTTGGCGAAGAACGTATTGCAGATCGTGGTGGGGCGGTATTTGAGGCGGGAGCGACGGGCGTTGAATGCGGTCCGGCGGTTGGTGGAGTTGGCGGATGAGGGGCGTGAGGCGCTGGTGCTGGGGCGGTTGGATGACGTGGGGCGGGTGATGGAGGAAGTGTGGCGGGTACACCAGGAGTTGGATCCGCACTGCAGCAATGCGGGCGTGGACGCGATGTTCGACAAGGTTGCGGATCTGGCGTCGGGCTGGAAGTTGGCCGGTGCGGGTGGAGGCGGGTTCATGGGGGTGTTGGGCAAGGACCCGGAGGCGGCGGAGCGGATCCGGCGGACCCTGGCGGGGTTGGGCGCCGGCGTCAAGGTGTATGATTGGCGGCTGGCCACCTGAATCACGCATTCTGGTTTCGATGATCGTTGACTCCGGCCTCTGTTCGGGTATCCTTTTCCGTCATGAATATTCTTGTTGTGGGCGGAGGGGGTCGCGAACATACCCTCGTGTGGAAACTGGTGAATGACAGCCGCCGGCCGAAGGTGTTTTGCGCGCCCGGTAATGCCGGCACGGCGGAACTTGCCACGAATCTGGATATCGGCGCCGAGGATATTCCGGCGCTCATGAGCTGGGCCCGGGAGCACCGGCCCGACCTGACGGTGGTGGGCCCCGAAGCGCCGTTGTGCGCGGGATTGGTGGACCTTCTGGAAAAGGAAGGATTGAAGGCCTTTGGTCCGTCACGGGCCGCGGCCCAGATCGAGGGTAGCAAGGTCTTTGCCAAGGACATCATGGTGGCTGCCGGGGTGCCGACAGCGAAGGCGAGTTTCTTTACCGATGCCGCGCTGGCGCTGGACTTCGTTCGTTCCATTGGTGCGCCGCTGGTGATCAAGGCCGAGGGGTTGGCGGCGGGTAAAGGGGTGACGGTCTGCGCCACGGTGGAGGAGGCCGAACGTGCGGTACGGGAGTCGCTTGTGGATGGCGCCTTTGGCGAAGCCGGCAAGCGGATTCTGGTGGAGGAGTTCCTGGAAGGGGAGGAGGCGTCCATTCTGGCGCTGACCGACGGGAAGCGGGTGGTGTTGCTGGCCACGGCACAGGATCACAAGCGGGTTTTCGATAACGATCAGGGGCCCAATACGGGAGGCATGGGCGCCTATTCGCCGGCGCCGGTGGTTACGGCGGAGATGTTCCCCGCCATCGAGCGCGACGTGTTCGGACCGACGCTGGCGGAACTTGAGTTGCGCGGCATTCACTACAAGGGCGTGCTCTATGCGGGACTGATGATGACCAAGAAGGGGCCCAAGGTTCTGGAGTTCAACTGCCGGTTCGGCGATCCCGAGACGCAGGTGATTATTCCGCGCCTTGCCGGCGACCTGATACCCGCGCTGGAGGCGTGCATTGATGGGACCCTGCGGCCGGAACTGGTGACCTGGCGGGCGGAGTCCTGCGTGTGTGTGGTGATGGCGGCGGGTGGATACCCGGGGACCTACCGGAAGGGCGACGAAATCCGGGGCCTCAAGGAGGCGGCGAAGGTCAAGCAGGCCGTGGTATTCCATGCGGGAACGGCGTTGAGCAAGGGGCGCGTGGTGACGGCCGGCGGGCGGGTGCTGGGGGTGACGGCGCTGGGCAGCGGGTTGAAGGAGGCGGTGGACCAAGCCTATGAGGCGGTGACCCGGATTGATTTCGACGGGGCCATCTACCGCACGGATATTGCGGCGAAGGCGTTCGGAAGGAAACAGTAAAGGGATTAACCTTTAGAGAAAGGGACTTATGAGTACAGCAGAAGTGGCGTTGGTGATGGGGAGTGATTCGGATTGGCCACTATTGGAGGACGCCGTCGGTGTTCTGGCCAAGTTTGAGGTGGAGAGTGAAGTACGCGTCATGTCGGCGCACCGGACGCCTGATTTGGCGGCGACGTTTTCCAAGCAGGCGGCGGGGCGCGGGCTTAAGGTAATCATTGCCGCGGCGGGCGGGGCGGCGCATCTGGCGGGCGTCATCGCGGCGCATACGACCCTTCCGGTTATCGGGATTCCGGTGGCCAGCAATCTCATGGGAGGCATGGATTCGCTGTTGTCCACGGTGCAGATGCCGGCGGGGATTCCCGTGGCGACGGTGGCGGTGGGGAAGAGCGGGGCCACGAATGCGGCGCTACTGGCTGTTCAGATTCTGGCGCTGGGAAACCCGGCGTTGACGCGCAAGTTGGTTCAATACAAGAAGTCACTCGGGGAGAAAGTAAAGGCCGGCAACGCGCGGATCCAGATTGAGGCGGCGAAGAAGAAGGGGTGAGGGCTGGGGGTGTGAGTTGTGAATGGTGAATCGTGACAAGAATCCGGAGTTCAGAATCCAGAACGGATAGTGAGACCATCCGTGCCGTCGGACGTGTGACGCGGGCGCGGGTGTTCGTTCTCGGGTTGTCCCTGCTGGTGTCCGCTTCGTATGCGCGGGCGGCCTTGAGTATCGGGGAGATGATACAGTTTCTGGAGGATCGCGGGTTGCCGGGCGTGTCGACCACGGCGGTGGAAAGTGCGATTACCGGGTTGATCCGATCGATAGATTCCGAGGCCAGGATCTGCACACCGGAGGAGGCCGCGTCTATCCGCACCGAATGGACCGGCGTGGGGCAGAGCGGGGCAACCAACGGCGGGTGGTCAGGGTCGGTGGACATGTTCGAGTCCTGGCCGGAGGGTCTTGCCTATCTGAAGATCAAGGGGCTTTACCGCGGTGGTGGAGTGGAGATCATGGGGCACTTGCGGACATTGTCGAAGAGGGCGGGGGTGATCATGGATCTCCGGGGGACCGACGGGGCCGACTTGGATGCCGTGGTGGCGTTGGCGAGTCCGTTCTATTGTTCCGGGGATGTGCTTTTCCGTGTGGAGACCCGGGCGGGGGCGCCGGTGGAAACCCGTGTGGCCGGCGAGGGGACCGCGTTGAAGACGCCGTTGCTGGTGTTGATTGATCATGACACGCGTTGTGCGGCGGAAACCCTGGTGGCGTTATGGAACGGCAAACCGGGTGTCATGTTGATTGGCGAGTCCACGCGGGGGGATACCGGGGTGCGTGATCTGTTGCCGTTGCCGGATGGGCGTTTCCTGTATATGGCCACGAAAAGGCTGGTTCCGGTGGCGACGGCGTATGGGGCGAAGGGGGTGTGTCCCGACGTGGCGGTGGATACGAAGGGCGGGAGTGTAACACCCCTGGTGCATGCGCCCGGCCACGGCCGCCCGCTCAGTGCGAAGTCGCTGGAAGACCGGGACTTGATGATGCGGGTGGATTCCGATCCGGTGTTGAGGCGGGGAACCGACATTCTCCTGGCGTTGCGGGCAATTGACAACCATGGCAATCCCTGACTCCATCATTATTCCCGTGGATGCCAGGCGGCCCGACCCCGCGGCGGTTCGGCGTGCCGTCAAGGTGTTGCGAGCCGGGGGGCTCGTGATTGTTCCGACGGAGACGGTGTACGGGTTGGCGGCGGACCCCGGGGTGGACGGGGCGGAGGATCGTATCTACGAGGCCAAGGCGCGGGATCGGGGGAAGCCGATTCCCCTACTGGCGACCAGCCAGGAGGCGGTGGCGCGATGGGGGGGCACATTGTCGTGTGCGGCGCGGCGGTTGGCGCGGCGATACTGGCCGGGGCCCCTGACCCTGGTGTTGCCCTGTGGCGACCGGGCGGAGGGTTTCAGGGTGCCGGACCATGCGGTGACTCAGGCGTTGCTCAAGGCGGCGGGAGGGGTATTGCGGGTGACCAGTGCCAACGTGAGTGGAGATCCGGCGGCGAGGAATGCCCAGGAGGCGCTGGCGGCACTGGGTGACCGCGTGGGACTGGTGTTGGACGCCGGGCCGGCGGCGCTGGGCCGGGAGAGTACGGTGGTGGATGCCACCGGCGAGGTTGTGAAGGTCCTGCGTGAGGGGGCGATTCCGTCGGGCCGGATTCTGGCCAGGCCCCTGGTTTTGTTTGTTTGCACCGGCAATATCTGCCGGAGTCCGATGGCCGAGTATCTCCTGCGCCGGTGGCTGGGGCCGGAGAGTTCCTGGGAGGTGGGTTCCGCCGGCGTTTCGACGGCGGATGGGTTGGAGGCCAGCGAGGCGGCGGTAATGGCGATGGAGGACGCGGGGCTGGATGCGTCGGGGCACCGGAGCCGGCGCCTGACCCCGGCGCTGGTTGACGCCGCCGACCTGGTTGTGGTAATGACCGATGCGCACCGTCGGATCGTCCTCGGTCAGTTTCCCGGAGCCCGCCACAAGGTGGTCCTGTTGAATGCATTCAACAGTGTCCGGCGGAACGAGGATGTGGAGGATCCCATCGGGATGTCGCTCGATGTCTACCGGCAGACGCGGGATGAGATGAATGCGGCCATGCCGGATCTGGTGTTGCATTTGCACGAATTGCTTCAATAACTCGCAAGGAAGAACATGAAAATAGCGATTGGCGCGGACCACGGCGGTTTTGAGTTGAAAACCCACCTGCTCGGATGGCTCCGGGAGCGCGGGATTACGGTGGAGGACGTGGGTTGCTACAGTAACGAAGCGGCGGACTATCCCGACTATGCCCGTCTGGTGTCGGTGATGGTGTCCGAAGGGTTGGTTGACCAGGGCATCCTGATTTGCCGGACCGGGCTGGGGATGAGCATGGCGGCCAACAAGTTTCCGCGCGTACGTGCGGCGTTATGCCTGACGCCGGACATGGGGCGGGTGGCCCGGGTTCATAACAACGCCAATGTGTTGGTGCTGGGAAGCGACAACAATTCCCATGACAAGATTGGGGCCATCGTCAAGGCGTGGTGCGAGGCCCGGTTTGAAGGGGATGAACGGCACCAGCGGCGCGTGAACAAGATTGGCGCGATGGGGGGATCGGCTGTGGAGATGGCGGCGGTTGGCCTGGTGGATCCCGAGATTTACGATGCGATCAAGGGCGAGGAGGATCGCGAACAGAAGACGCTGGATTTGATCGCCTCCGAGAATTATGCCAGCCGGGCGGTGCGCGAGGCGCAGGGGTCGCTGATGACCAACAAGTATGCGGAAGGCTATCCTGGCAAGCGGTACTACAACGGGTGCGAGTTTGTTGACGTGGCCGAGCGTCTGGCGATTGAGCGGGCCAAGGCCCTGTTCGGCGCCGAGCATGCGAATGTCCAGCCGCATTGCGGGAGTTCGGCCAATATGGCGGTTTACTTCGCGATGTTGCAGCCGGGCGATACGATTCTGGCCATGAGTCTGGCGCATGGGGGGCACCTGACACACGGGCACAAGGTCAACTTTTCCGGGCGTCTTTTCAACATCGTCTCCTACGGGGTCAACAAGGGGACGGAGTTGATTGATTACGACGAGGTGGAGGGACTGGCAAAACAGCACAAGCCCAAGTTGATTGTTGCCGGCGCCAGTGCCTATCCGCGGGTGCTCGAGTTTGCGCGGTTGCGCCAGATTGCCGACCGTGTCGGTGCCCTGCTGATGGTGGACATGGCGCACATTGCCGGTCTGATCGCCGCCGGAGTGCATCCCAACCCCGTGCCTTACAGCGACTTTGTGACGACCACCACGCATAAGACGTTGCGCGGTCCGCGTAGCGGCATGATCCTGTGCCGTGCGGTCTACGCCCAGGAAATCGACAAGACGGTATTCCCGGGATTGCAGGGCGGTCCGCTGATGCATACGATTGCCGCCAAGGCCGTGTGCTTCAAGGAAGCCGCGTTGCCGGACTTCAAGGCCTACCAGCGGCAGGTGGTGACGAATGCACGGTTATTGGCGGACTATCTTTCCAAGCACGGGATGCGGATTGTGTCGGGCGGCACGGATAACCACCTGATGCTGGTGGATCTGACGGGTATTGGCAGTACCGGCAAGGATGCGGCGGTGGCCTTGGAGAAGGCGGGAATCGTGGTCAACAAGAACGCGATCCCGTTCGATGCCAAGCCGCCGGCGGTGACCTCCGGTATCCGCATCGGGACTCCGGCGGTGACCACGCGGGGTCTCAAGGACGCCGAGATGACGCTGTTGGGGCAATGGATTGTGGATGCGGTCAAGCATCAGGGGGATGGGAAACGGTTGGAGAAGATCCGGGGCGAGGTCCAGGCGCTGGCACTGCGATTTCCGATACCGTAGAGTCTGGAAGAAGGAGGACGGTTGTGATTCTTCGCGATTTGACCAAAGACGAGATGGCCATGGTGGAACAGGTGGGCCATCAGCAGGAGGTGGCCCGCGGGGACTGGATCGTGAGGGAAGGCGATGTGGGTCAGTCGTTTTTCCTGGTGATCAGCGGGCGAGTGGAAGTGCGCAAGAACCTTGGCATGGACAAGTACAAGCGGTTGGTCGAACTGGGGCCGTTGGATGTTTTCGGCGAGGTGTGTTTTCTTGGGGTGGCATCCCGGTCGGCGGGGGTGGTGGCGCTGGAGCCGACGGTGGTGATGGAGTTCAGACAGGATGACTTCGAAAAATTGATCGCCGTGCATCCGTTGATCGGACTCAAGTTATACCGCGGGATCGCCCGCGAGTTGGCGCAACGCCTGGCCTGTGTGGATAGCGATCTGAGGGATGCGCTGTTGTGGGCGCTGGGCGACAAACGGATGGCGGCGGACCCCGTGGTGCTTTCCCAGCGCAAGTTGACGCTGGCGCCGCTGTCCTCCCGTGTCGGCGGCAACGCCAGGATTGTCGTCGAGTAAAGATGAAGCCGCGTGACATTCCCTTTGTCCATCGGCGTTTGAAAGCGCATTTCGAATCCACACGGAGTCCGGTGGCGGCCTTCATGGCAACGCGGACGAATGATCCCTACCGTGTCCTGGTGGCCACGATCCTCAGTTCACGGACCAAGGACCAGACGACAGAGGTTGTGTCGCAACGCCTGTTTGAGGCGGCGCCGAGGGCGGCGGCGCTTCGCGGAATACCCGTGGCGCGCTTGGAAACCCTGCTACGTCCTGTCGGGTTCTTCCGGACCAAAGCGCGCATGCTGAAGCAGTTGCCGGATGCGCTGGATGAACGGTTTGGCGGCCGTATTCCGGAGGCGGTGGAGGATCTGGTGCGTCTGCCGGGGGTGGGGCGTAAGACGGCCAACCTGGTGGTGTCGGAGGCGTTTGACCGGCCGGGCATTTGTGTGGATGTGCATGTACACCGGATCTGCAACCGGTTGGGGTTGATCAAGACCGGGACGCCTGAAGCGACGGAAATGACGTTGCGGCGGCTGTTGCCTGTCCGTTATTGGAAGACGTGGAACCGTTATCTGGTGGCGTTCGGACAAACCTTATGTACGCCGCGGAATCCCAAGTGTGCGGTTTGCCCGGTGCAAGCGCGGTGTGATACAGGGGCGGGGACGGTTCGGTAAAGTATGGGTAATCCATGGAGGGTGGAGGTTATGAAGAACATTTGCAATACGTTGGCGGTGCTGGCGGTGATGACCGTTCTGGTGATGTGTTTTGCCTGTGCTAAACGGGAACCGGTGAGTCATTTCGTTATTGTGCCGCGGAGCGGGCAGACTGAAATTGCCGCGGCGGATATTGAGAAATTGCGGGTAACATTGGACGCGGTCGGCGAACATTACAAGATGACGAAAAAGCAGTCCGGGCAGGCGGGGATCATCCGTTACTATGCACCCAACGACGACTACGAGATCGGGTTCTATGCCAAACGCGAGGCGTCGTACCTGAAGGTGTATGCGATTCCGATGACGCCGTCGGTTGCCGGTTCGAAGAACTTTGTGGCCTTCCGGCAGAACCTGGCGAATGTACTGTCGGGGGCGTTTCCGGGCCGGGTCTCCGTGGTGAAGTAGCAGGCGAAGACGGTGGTGATGGGCAGGTCCGTTGCGGACGTTCAACGTTTGCCTCCACCGGGGCGAGCCCGGTGGCCGGCTGCCGTCATGTCGCCAAGACTCAGAGATGCGCCCCCGGGAATCATCCTGTTGACGGATGCCTGCAAATGTGCGTATTAATGATCTATGAAGCATGGCCTATTTGTCGCGGGTTGTTGTGCGCTAGTGATGGTCGCCCTACTGGCCGGGGGATGCGCCTCGACGGCGATCAAAGGGACTCCGTTCTACACAGCCGTGGATGAGAAGCCGGCGGGGCCGCCGGAGGATCGTATCTGGGCCTGGCCCTTGGTCTACTATCGCGATCCGGCGCTTTCGATCCTGTGGCCCATCTTCGAGAAGAACGACCAATGGCTTGCCGTAAGGCCGGTTTTCTCGATCTACGGGCTGGACCGTGGCAAGCATCAGTACAATGTGCTGTGGCCGATCGCCCAGTGGGATTGGGAGACGGGCAACCATCGCGTCTTTCCCTATTTCTGGGGGGCTAATTACCGGGCGTTGTTCCCCTTGTATTGGCACTTCAATCACCCGTTGAACGGGTACGGAACCGATACGCTTTTCCCGTTGTGGTATTACACCCGGAACGCGGGGCAGTACAGTTTCTGGGCGGTGGGTCCGGTGTTCCACTCCAAGAATCGCGGGGGTGAAACCGGCTGGCACGTGTGGCCGGTGACGGGGCATTACGCGGGTTCGGATCACAGTTACCGGTTCTTTGCCTGGCCGCTGGCCCACCAGTGGCGCGGGCACGGGGACCGGGGTGCGGATACGATCATTCCGTTATTCTATCGTGGATGGGGCCCAGACAGCCGCACGTTTATCAGTCCGTTGTGGATGACGCGCTCCAATGAAGGGGAAACGTGGCGATGTCTGCCACCCCTGTTCTACGAGCAATCCGGCAAAGGGGCGTCGCGGTTCCTTTCCCTGCCCTGGTCCTATGGTGCCGAGCGGGACGGCAGTGCGTGGCATCTCGCTTTTCCTTTCTACTTCGATAAAGTTGCTTCCAATCGCGTCACCCGTCTGACGCCTTTGGGCGGGTCGAGGACGGTGGGTGAACGAACGGAGTGGGGTGTTGTGCCGGTGCTTTCGTGGGGGACAACGACACCCACGAGCCATTCCACCTGGGTCGCGGCGGGCCTGGCCCATCATTCGCAGGATGGCGCCAGTCGGTCACACCATGTATTGCCCCTGTACTACTCCAGCAGTGATTCGGATAGTTCCACCTTCATTTCCATTCCCTATAGTCAGCGGCGGACCGTTAGTGGCGCCCAATGGGATCTGGCGTTCCCATTGGTGTACCGGTACCGGTCGCCGGAGGCGAACCGGTGGATAACTCCGTTGGCGGCGGGCGGCGGGACGACCGATGGGCGCGAACGCTGGCATGCCATTCTGCCCCTGTACTATAGTCAGCAAGACGGGCAGGGGAGTTCGCTGGTCACCCTGGCGGGGGGATATCACCGCGATCCATCCGGGACGCGGTGGAATGCGTGGCCGTTGCTGACCTGGCGGACGGAGGACAAGGAGGGTTCCGATTTCTGGGCACTGGCACCCCTGATTCATGCCCGGCACGAAGCGGGATATTCCACACACCATGTGTTACCCGTTTACTACTGGAACAGTCGTACGGACAGTCTTGTTTCCCTGCTGGCCGCGCGTTGGCAGACAGCGGCATCCAATACGGTGACGTTGGTCCCGCCGGCGTTGAGTTGGAAGGTGACGTCGACAAACCGGTCGGATCTCTGGTTGGCTGGCGGACTGGCCAGGGCCAGTTGGGGGGCGAAGCCGGGGCCCCATCATGTCGTTCCCTTGTATTACCGTGACCGGGAACGCGACACCTTCATTTCGCCGGTTTTTGCTCAATGGGAGGCCAGTGATGAGTCGCGGGTTACTGTGATTCCGCCCCTATTGGGTGCGGGAAGTTCATCACCGCAGAACAGGGATCTGTGGTTTCTGGCGGGATTGGGCAAGGCCAGTTGGGGTGAACATCCGGGGGCCCGCTATCTGGTTCCCCTTTTCTATGAGAACCCGCAGACGGGCTCGTTTATTTCGCCGTTCTTTACCCGGTCCACTGCCGGAACGCGCGACACCCGTTTCTACCCGCCGCTCCTGTCTCTTGACATCACCGACGGATCGCAGCGCGACATCTGGGGGTTGGCCGGCCTCGCGCATTACTCCGGCGATTCAGTGACCCGCACCAGCAGTGGCTACCTTCTGCCGCTTTTCTATTATGACTCCACCAACACGCTTCTCACTCCGCTCTTCGGACGTCATCGCCAAAATGAGAACGGGTTCTTCTATCCGCTCACGCCGCTGGCTGGTGTCCGCACGGGGCAACGGTCGGGGGGGTGGTTGTTTCCGCTTTTTTCGCACACGCGCCAGCGGGAAAGTGGTGACATCAACGGCATGGTTCTTTGGGGTCCGTACTGGCGTGATCATGTCCGCAAGGGGGCGTTTCTGTTTCCGTTCTTCTATCACCAACGTGATCTTGCGCCACTGAACAGCAAAGAGAGCGTCAATCGCAAGACGTATGTCTTTCCGACGTTCTGGAAGCGGACGTTGGCCTACACGGAGGTCGGGTCCAATTCAAGAAAGCGGATTCTGGATACGAAGAATATGTTTGTGCCGTTTTGGGCGCACACGGAGACAGGGGTTTTGGGGAAGGCGCCTGATGTGGCTGAGACGTCCGTCCTGCTGGGGGCCTGGAACAGCCGGAAAGAGAAAGTGGCGGCGCCGGGTTCAGATCAGACCGTTACGCAATGCCGGAAGCGGCTCCTGTGGTGGCTCTGGCGATATGACCGGAACGGCGCGGATATGGCGATGGATATATTTCCGGGGATCAGCATTGACCGGAAGGGCGACGGATTCAAGAAGACGGCCTTCTTCTACCGCCTCTACCGCAACGAGGTAACGCCCGACGGCAAGCGCAAGATGGATATCCTGTTCATTCCGATCCTGCGCCCCCGCCAGGGGTAGCGGTCTGATGCAGGCCACAGGCGGCATTCGAAAGAATGCCGCTACCGACCTTGACGTAACGGAATCCTTTCGGATTCCGCCTGCAGTTTGGTTTCCCCCAGGGACAGTTTCCCCCAGGGATAGTCCCTGTTGAACTGAATTGGCAAACCGGGCCAAACTACAGGGTTCGCCCTCAGGCGAGCCGATCACAAGCGGTTGAGGATGGTGCTGCCGCGTTCGAAGAACCACTGGAGTGTATCGTGTTCGACCTCGGGCGGGATCGAGTGGTCGGAAGCGACGATCACGCCGCTTCCCCCCTTCAACACGGGAATGATTTTCCGGTTGAGTTCCTCGTCAATCAGTGCTCGATCGTTGCTCGCGAGAATCCGGATGTCAATGTTGCCGCAGAAGGTGATGCGGTCCCCGTACTGTTTTGCCAGTCGCGGCATATCCATACCCGCCTTGACCTCCATGGCCTGCAGGCAGTCCATGCCTGCAGAGATCAGGCCGGGCACCAGGGGTTCGACGAACCCGCAGGAATGAACGACGACCTTCAATCCCTTGGAGTGTGCGTAGTCGAAGAGAAGTTTGTGGCCGGGCATGACCAGTTCCTCGTACATCGCGGGCGACATGAAGGGTTTCTCCTTGAACCCCATGTCCTCGAAGAACCAGATGAAATCGGGAGTTCCTTCTTCGGCGAAGAGGACCTCCAGATGCATGATGGTCATGCGGGCATAGGTCATGACCATGTCCAGGACCCAGTCGGGGTCCAGGCCCATGCCCATGAGCATGTACTCATGACCGCAGACCGGGTGCATTTGCTCGAAGGGCGCCACACCGTGCCAGCAGAATGCGCGGCCTTCTGCCGCGGCCAAGGCCTTTTGGTTCCGGTACCCTTCAAAGGGGATGCGGCGGCGATCCACCTTCAGGAGGTGCGGTTTGATCATGGATTCCCAGGGGCCCCGTTCCTGGACGGCGAAGTCCACATGTTCCGGTGTTCCGGAGCGTGCCTTCCACCAGCGCAAGGTGGCGCCGTTGCCGTTAAGCACCAGTTTGGTTTCGGCGGTTTCCTCCAGAAGTTTGTCAGTGAAGTCCAGGTCGGCAGTGCTGTTCAGCCAGCCGCCGGAACGCCAACTCATGTTGAAATGGGTGACGGCATCTTCGTTGGTCCGTAGTTTGCCTTGGGCCGCGTACTTCACCCGGGTCTCTCCCCACAATGAATCCCCGTAGGGCAACGCATCCACGGGTTTGCGGTTCAACGTATTCAACAAGCGCGTTTTGTGTGTCATGGGTATTTTCCTGCTGATGACAATTTCGACAGGGGGTAAATGGTGCAAGTTGCCGGCATCATTTGCAAGTCCTGACATCATTCCCGGAGCATGTTTGGGTTTTGGCATCCACAGTGTTTGGCGTCACGCCGTGACGTCCTACAGAATCCAGAATGTGTAGGACCGCACGGTGTGCGGTCGCAATCCAGAAGGGGTGGGGCCGCACGGTGTGCGGTCGGAGTTTGCGTATGGCCGCGCTGAGACGTGGAGAGGCGCGTGGGGGATTCGTGAAAAGTCGTGACTAATCCTGCGGAAACCGTTAAACAACCCGCGCTACACATCATGGAAAGGGTAGAATTCACATGCTGACGTTGCTTATATCGTTGTTGGCGATGGTGGGGGTATGGGTTGGGTTGCGGCATGGGGTCGCGATGGTGAATGGGTGGAGTATTGTGGTGGCGGTTACCGTGGGGGTGGGGATCTACATCGGGACCATGTTGTTGCTTCGGCGCAAAGTCGGGGCCCTGATGACAGCCGTGCAGAACCGCATCACCAGCCGGAATGCCATCCTCATGCGGAAGTACCAGCAACTGGGCAGTCGGGGCGGGGACCCCAAGCGGCTGATGGACCAGGCGCGCCGGGAGCAGGAATCCATTTTGGCCGAGGCCCTGGAGGCGACCCGCCAGTTGGATCCCTACTGCAAATGGAGCCCGTTGCTTGACCGGCAGATCAATTCCATCCGCGTCCAGTTCCTGTTCCAGTTGAAGAAGTACGACGAGGTTGACCGGCTTCTACCGAAGGCCCTGCTGACCGAGCCCGTTCTGGTATGCATGAAGATGTGCCGACAATACCAGCGCGGCGCCGAGGCCGACCTCGAGAAGACGTACAACAAGTATCGAAAGAAATTCAAACTGGATGCCGCCATCATCTATGCGACGTATGCGTGGATGTTGCTCAGGAAGAAGCAAGGCGACAAGGCCCGGCAAGTCCTGCTGGATGGCAAGACGGCGACGGAGAACGACATTCTGGAGAAGAACTGGGAACACTTGTCCAACGACAGGCCGAGTCATTTCTCCAATGCCGGGTTTGGCGAGTCCTGGTATGCCCTGTATCTGGAAGAGCCCAAGCAACCCAAGCCGAGGGTGGAGCGGCGTATCCGGAGGTGGTAGGGGGGGGGCTGTTCCCTGGGTGAAAGGTCCATCAGGATTTTTCTCCGGGGACAGACCCTGTTGAACCCGCTGTTCGCGGCGTCGCAGGAGCTCCGCCCTCCAGAAGGCGTGTTTGGATTTCTCCCGGGGGCACGGCACTGGTGCGGCATTCGAAAGAATGCCGCTACCGAACCTGACATAGCGGAATCTGAAAGGATTCCGCTACCGATTGTGCTTTATTACGGGTTCCCCGGGTATTACGGGAAGTTGATATCCAACTGGGTCGTGAACATGTTGGAACCCGCGAGACTGGGTTCTTCCCACATGTCGTACCCGAAGATCACGGAGACGTTCTTGGAGAAGGCCCAGGCCGCGCCGAAACTCAGGCCGCTCAGGGCGTTGTTCCCGCCCTGATAATCCACGGCGACCCACAGTTTGTCCGAGATCTCGCTCACGGTGCGGTCCCACGACAGAAGGATGCCGTCGGCGGCTTCGTTGCCGTTCTTATCCAGCAACACATCGCCGTTCCCGCTGTAGTAGCCGGCCGAAAAGCGGCCGAGGGACGGAATGGCACCGAAGGCCGGCATTGTCTTGGCCGCGAGACCATAGACGATGTTCTGGTCAGTTCGCGTGGGGCTGTTCTCCTTCGAATGGGTGCCGAAGTTGAACCCGCCTACCGCGAGGGCCGGTGAGTAGGGGCACAAGGCATCCTCGGCCACGCCCACCTTGGCGTTGAAATAGAACGGGTGGTCGTCATAGGCCGTTCCATTCACCAGATAGTCGGCGCCGACTTCCGCCTTGATGGTTTCGAACGGAAGGACGCCGACGGTGATGCCGACATCATAGACGTTGGGGTCCCGCTCGCCCGCGGTGAACCGTCCGTTGTCCGAGGACCGGACGTAGTTGTCCAATCCGAGATGCCAGACGTTAAACGGTTGAATGTCCGTGGAGGGAATCCAGATCTGGGTTGAAGGGGTTGCCATGCCCAGATTGGCCGAGCCTGAACACAGTACGCCTGCGATGAGTCCTGCGATTGTCTTTTTCATAGTACACTTACCTTTCTTTTGTTTGTTTTGTCTGGTTATGAGTTGCGGGATGGCGCACCACCCGGGGCGCCATCCCATCCGGGGAATGATTATCCGATGGCGGGACCTCCTGTTTCTCCGGTCCGGATGCGGATGCATTCGGCAAGGTCCAGGACGAAGATCTTTCCGTCCCCGACTTTCCCTGTTCGGGCCGCTCCGGTGATGGCCTCGATTGTCGGCTTCACGAAGTCGTCGTTCACCGCGATCTCCAGTTTCACTTTCTTCAGCAAGGTCCCGGCCTCCTTATGACTACGGTAGACTTGGGCGATACCGCCCTGCCGGCCGCGTCCCATGACGCTGGTCACGGTGACCAGATGGATCTGGTTGGCGGTCAACTGTTCCAGGACTTCTTCCATCCGGTCCGGTTGAATAATGGCTACGATGTATTTCATGTTATTTTGTTCCTTCCGTTCTTTGTTGTATTCATTAGGGGACTCAATCCAGCATTGTGTAACCGGTTTCACGGTGATCCGTGAGATCCAGGCCGATCCGCTCGGATTGTTCGGTGGCGCGCAGGCCGATCGTCTTATCCACGAGTTTCAGCAGGACAAAACTGGCCACGGCGGAATATGCCACGGTGACGGCGACGGCCTTGAGTTGGATCAGGAACTGGCCGGGGTTTCCGTAGAACAGGCCGTTGGCGCCCGCGCTATTGACGGTGGTGGTTGCCCACAACCCGGTGGCTAGGGCGCCCCAGATTCCGCCCACGCAGTGGACGCCGAAGGCATCCAGGGCGTCATCGTATCCGAGTTTCTCCTTCAGGACGCTGACGAACAGGTAGCAGATGACGCCTGCGCCGATGCCGATGCCGATGGCACCGCCGACGTTGACGAAGCCCGCGGCGGGGGTAATGGCAACCAGGCCGGCCACCGCGCCGGAGATCATGCCCAGCATGGTCATGCGCCGGTTGAACGCCACATCCATCAGTGCCCAGGCCAGACCCGCCACGGCGGAAGCCACATGCGTCACCACGAAGGCATTGCCCGCCAAGCCATTGGCGCCGAGCGCGCTTCCGGCGTTGAACCCGTACCAGCCGAACCACAGCAGGGATGCGCCCATGACGGCGAACGGCAGGTTATGGGGCGGCGAGATTTTGTGGGGGTGCCCCAGGCGGCGTCCCAGCACCAGGGCGGCGACCAGGGCCGCGATACCGGCGTTGATATGGACCACGGTGCCGCCGGCAAAGTCCAGTGCGCCCATTTTACGGAGGAATCCGCCGACGCCCCACACCCAGTGGCACACGGGGTCATAGACGAGGGTGGACCAGAGCACCATGAAGACGGCGAAGGCGGCGAACTTCATACGTTCGGCAAAGGCGCCGATGATCAGGCCGGGAGTGATGACGGCAAACATCATTTGAAAGACCATGAAGACCTGGTGCGGTATGGTGCCGGCGTAGTCGGCATTGGGTTCCATTCCCACCATCTTCAGCATCGCCCAATCCAGATTGCCGATTACTCCCTTGATGTCAGGGCCGAACGAGAGACTATACCCGAACAGTACCCATTGCAGGCTGACGGCGCACATCAGGAAGAAGCACTGCATCAGGATCGAGAGCACGTTCTTCTTTCTAACCAGGCCCCCGTAGAACAGGGCGAGGCCCGGGATGGTCATCAGCATCACCAGAGCGGTGCTGACGAGGACCCAGGCGGTATCGCCCGAGTTCACGGCGGAGGCGACAACTGCAACCGGCGCCGCCGTTGTTGCGGCGGTCTCATCCGCCAGAGCGGCGCTTGTGCCCGCCAGTGCCAATCCCGTTCCCATTAGTAACGTCATCCATCCTCTCGTTTTCACCTTCATTCCTCCTTCTTCTGTTGAGCTTCTCATTGTGTGACTCCAACCATTGTTGTCTGGGTCTATATCATGATGTGTGCCAACCCTTGTCCTGTGCAGGTGTCGCAAGTCGCAAGTGGCTTGTGAGAAATGACATACAGATAATATTATTGTGGGGCGCCAGGCGGGTCGCTTGAATTACTATGATTCAATTATGTAGGTGAGATTGGCAAACATACAGAACTGTAACTCATTTACCTGTATCGAACACGGTGAAGGTTTGCATGGATTTCTCTCCTGGGGCAGACCGTGCTGAACATGTCAGGGATGCCGTGGATGTTCACCGTTTGCCTCCACCGGCGCAAGGCCGGTGGGCGGCGAAGTCACGGGGATGCCGGTGGGCGGCGAAGTCACGGGGATGCCGGTGGGCGGCGAAGTCACGGGGATGCCGTGGACGTTCAACGTTTGCCTCCACCGGCGCAAGGCCGGTGGGCGGCGAAGGCATCTGGGCAGGTGTGGGGTGGTTTGGATTGCAAAGAGGTGTTGACGGGCATGGCGAAAAAGATTAATGAGTAAGCACTTACTTATTCAGGAGAGAGGGGTTTCAGAGTGGCCAGGCCGATTTCCATCCAGACCGACGTGATCCTGAGAGCCGCCCGCACGATGTTCATGCGGGATGGATACCGGGCCAGTACCGCCCGGATTGCCCGGGAGGCCGGGGTTTCGGAGGGGTCGGTCTTCAAGCATTTCAAAAGCAAGGCCAACCTGTTCCTGACGGCGATGGAAGTGGAGGCGGGTGATCCGGCGTGGGAGACGCATCTGCTGGAGGGCGCCGGGCGTGTGGACCCGCAGGAGGCGCTTGAATCGGCCGGGTTGCAGCTTCTCAAGCAATTGCGGCTGACGTTGCCGCGGTTGATGATGGTCAACGCGAGCGGGGTGACGATCCCGAATCACCATGTGCCCGGTGAGCGACCCTGTCCGCTCCAGAAGATGGATGTGTTGCGCCGGTATTTCACGGCCGAAGTCCGTTGCGGGCGGCTGGCGATGGACTCTCCCCAGATCCAGGCGCATTTGTTTATCGGGGCGTTGGCGCATTACGCCTGGTGCGAGACGTTGTTCGGGCACCGGTCGGGTTCCCCGGCGTCGTATGTGCGGGGGCTCGTGGATACGATTTTGAGGGCGACTCGGGCGCCGTTGAGCGGGCGCAAGGGGCCGCGGTTGTCCTGTGGAACGATGCAAGGAAAGAAGACAAGAGGGATCAAGTGATGAAAGCAACTCGTGTTCATATCCTGTTGGCGTCCAGTCTGGCCTTCTGGGTGGCCGGGTGTGTGCAGGTGCCGCCGCCTGCCTCGCGGGTCGAGGTTTGGACGCCGCCGGACGACGCGCGCCAATCGGACGTGTCGTGGCGTGAAGTCCGCGCCCAGGCGGTTCCCGATCTGGACAAGCCGCTGTCGCTGTACAGTCTGGCCGCTCTTGCCTTGGAGAACAACCCGGCCACCCGCAAGGCGTGGAATGAGGCGCGGGCGGCTTCCGAGCAGGTCCGTTATGCCGAGGGCTACTTCATGCCTAGCGTGACCGCAGTGGCCGGGCTCACGCGGGTGAATGTTGCCGCCCATCCGGAGAGTTATGATGAGAACAAGATGACCTATGGGCCGGGGCTTCAGTTAAATTACCTGGTCTGCAACTTCGGGGGCGGGCGGAATGCCGCCGTGGAGCAGGCGTTGCAGACGGTCTATGCCGCCAACTTCGCCTTCAATCGCGCCATCCAGGACACGTTGTTGGGGGTGGAGATCGCCTATTACGGTGTGATCAGTGCGCAGGCGGGGGTGGAGGCGGCGGCCACGAATGCCTTGGATGCCAAGGCGATCCTGGCGGCGGCCACCGACCGGCGTGATGCGGGGTTGGGAATTGATCTGGAGGTTCTGCAGGCGCAAGCGGTGTACGACCAAGCGCTCTATGCCCTGGTAGCGGCAGAGGGGCAGAGGAAGATTGCGCAGGGACTGTTGGCGCAGGCCGTGCACCTGCCGGCCGATACGTCAATCCCGCTCGCCCCGCCTGAGGGGGACATGCCGGCCTCGCTCTCCGGGCGTGATATTCGGGGGCTGATTGACGCGGCGCTGGCGCGCCGGCCGGACCTGGCGGCGTTGCGGGCGACCCTGGCGTCGCGGGAGGCCTCCGTCCGGGTGGGCCGCGCATCGCGGTGGCCGTCGCTTTATCTCAACGGGGCGGTGATGCGTGACTACTATGAACTTTACGGGGCGAGCAACCGTGGTGTGGCCTCGGATGATTGGTCGTACACGGGCGGGGCAAGTTTGAAGTGGAATCTCTTTGACGGGTTCCAGACCCTGAGTTCCGTGCGCACAGCCGAGGCGCAGGCCGAGGCCGCGCGGGCACAACTCCGGCAGGCGGAACTGGCGGCTGGCTCCGAGGTGTGGGCCAGGTTCCACAACTACGAGACGGCCCTCCGCAAGTATGAATCCAGTCTCGTCGTCCTGAAGAGTGCGATGGCGGCGCGGGAATTGTCCCTTGAGAGTTACAAGTCCGGTGTCAAGACACTGCTCGATCTGCTGAATGCCGAGACCCAGTTATCGCAAGCCCGCAGTCAGCAGGTGGCGGTGCGGCAGGAGGTCTTCTCGGCCTTGGCCTATTTGACCCATGTGACGGGACTCACGGAAAAGGGTCATCACGGGATTGCTCAACCGCAACAACAGTGACTTTGCAGAGAAAGGGAAATCAAAGGATGAAAACCAAACTTCACGGATCGGTAGTTGTAGTCGCCGCCACGGTGTTGGCGATGGCACTGTGTGCCTGTGGTAAGAAACAAGCCGCCGCTTTCCAGCCGCCGCCGGCGATGGTGAGTATGGCGACAGCGGTCCAGGCGGATACTCCTGTTGTCATCGCGGCCTATGGAACGATCCAGGATCGGGAAAGCGTGGACGTGGTCCCCCAGGTGTCGGGGATTCTGCTGTCCATCCTGGTACAGGAAGGGGCGGTGGTGACCAACGGTCAGCCGCTTTTCCAGATTGATCCGCGCGACTATCAGGTTCGAGTGGAGCAGGCGGAAAGCATGGTGGCGATTGACCGGGCGAACCTTGACCAGGGGCGTGCCACGTTACAGCGCAACCAAGGACTGCTGGAGAAGCGTCTGATTGCGCCGGACACCTTTGACAACATCAAGACCAAGGTGGCGGCGTTGGAGTCGCAACTGAGGATGGATGAGGCGGGGTTGGCGCAGGCCCGGCTCAATCTCGCCCGCTGCACCATTTCCGCCCCAATCGGCGGTGTCTGTTCCAAGCGGTATGTTGACGCGGGGAATCTGGTGGCCGCCGGAATGTCCCGTCTGATCAACGTCCGCAGTTACGATCCCCTGCGCCTCGAGTGTTCGGTCTCCGAGCAGTACTTGCCGGCGCTTCGGAGTGCCTTGTCAGCGGGGGCGCTGGCCGTATCGGTGACGGCCCGTGGCGATACCAATGTCTACTGGGGCACGGTGTCGTTCATGGACAATGCGGTGAATCCGGTGGCTGGAACCATCCTGTTGCGGGGCGAGATTCCGAATCCGGCCCTGAACCTATGGGCCAACCAGTTTGTGAACGTTCAGATTACGGTGGCGTCCGTTCCAGGCGCCATCCTGGTCCCGGAGAGCGCTGTGCAACTGGGCAAGCGGGGCCCCTATCTCTATGTGGTGGGCGCGGATCAAAAGGCTGTAATACGACCGGTCAAGACCGGGGTTCGGCGGAACGACTGGATTCAGATCACCGAGGGAGTGGCTGCTGGCGAAACGGTGGTTTCGCTGGGGCAGATCAAGTTGTATCCGGGGGTGACGGTTGTGGATCCGGCCAAGATGCCGCCGGCGGCTGGTCTTAAGCCCCATTGAAGTACGAGGGAATCACGGAGGTTGCAATGACGTTTTCAGAAGTATTCATCCGGCGGCCAGTCATGACAATTCTGGTCACCGTTCTCATGGTGGTTGGCGGGGTCTGGGCTTATTTACGGCTTCCAGTCAACAGTCTGCCGACGGTGGACTATCCCGTGATTCAGGTGACGGTTGCCTATCCTGGTGCCAGTCCGGCCACGATGGCCTCGGCGGTGGCCACGCCGCTTGAAAATGAATTCACGCAGATCAACGGGCTACAGTTCATGTATTCGGACAACAAGCAGGGGGTCAGCACCATTACGCTGACCTTCAGTTTGAGCCGCAACGTGGATCTGGTGGCGCCGGATGTCCAGGCGGCTATCACGCGGGCGGCGCGTAACCTGCCCACCGATCTGCCGAGTCCGCCCATCTACAAGAAGTTCAACCCGTCGGATTCGCCGATTTTCTACCTGATGGTCTATTCCGAGACCATGCCCCACGGCGAACTCTATGACTACGCCAACCAGGTGGTGGCGCGGAAACTCAGTATGGTCGAAGGGGTGTCGAAGGTGGAGGTGTTTGGTTCCAAGCGTGCCGTGCGCATCCAGTTCAGTCCCGAGAAACTGGCCGCCTACCAGATTGGCGTGGACGAGTTGGCCCTGGCGCTCCAGGCGGGGACGGTCAACATTCCCGGCGGCAGTTTGAACGGCGCGTCGCGCACCTACACCATCGAGCCGCAGGGGCAACTCCGCACCGCCCGCGAATTTGAAAACCTGGTCGTTGCCTCGCGTCTGGGCGCGCCGGTCCGGTTGCGGGATGTCGCCACGTGCGTTGACAGCATTGGCAACGAGTTGGTGAACATCCGGTTCAGTCCGCCGGGCCGCCCGGACTATGAAAAATGCGTGGTAATGCCTGTGTCGCGCGTGAGCGGGGCGAATACGGTGGCGGTGGCGGACCGGGTGGTCAAGGCGCTGGAAGAGGCCAGGCGAGAACTGCCTTCCATGGTTCAACTGGAGATCATGTTCAACGGCGCCGATCCCATCCGTGAATCACTCCATGATGTTCAGGTCACGGTTATCATCGCGCTGGTCATGGTGGTGCTGGTGATCTTCTTCTTCCTGGGGCGTGTTCGCGAGACCATCATTCCGGCTATTGTCCTGCCGATTTCCCTGTTGGGAACCTTTGCCATGATGCTGCCGGTGGGGTTCAATCTTGATACCCTTTCGCTGATGGGCATCATCCTGGCCGTGGGGTTCCTGGTGGATGACGCCATTGTGGTGCTGGAGAACACGGTGCGCCATCTTGAGGAAGGCCTGAAGCCCATCCCCGCGGCGCTGAAGAGCATGAAGGAAATCTCGTTCACCGTGATTTCCACGAGTGCGGCGCTGGTCATTGTGTTCCTGCCGCTGGTGTTCATGACGGGGGCGGTGGGGCGGAACCTGAGGGAATTCGCCTTGACGGTCATTTTCGCTGTCATTGTTTCCACCGTTCTGGCGCTGACGTTGTCGCCCATGATGTGTGCGCGTATCCTGCACCGCGCCAAGGATCCGAACCGGATCCAGCGTTCCATCACCGGGTTTATTGCGGGGATGGTGCGGATATACGGGCGTGCGCTCCATTTCCAACTGCGGCACAAGTGGTTGGCCCTGGTGGCCTGGTTGCTTTGCATCGTGGGGGCCGTCGTGTTGTACTTCAAGATACCCGGGGACTTCCTGCCGCCGGGGGATAGCAGTTTCATCATGGGTCCGATGCTCATGCCCCAGGGTGCTTCCACTGAGCAGATGCAAGCCTACCAGGCCAAGGTGACGGCGCTGATCAAGCAGGATCCCAACGTCACTAAACTCGGGAGCGTCACGGGATTCATGCCCGGGTCGGACCAGAGTCTGGGGTTTGTGTTCATCCGGCTGAAACCCCCGAAGGGTCGGCCGCCGATTGATCAGATTGCCATGAAACTCATGATGCAGTTGATGGCGATTCCGGATGGTTTCTGTGCCCTGCGTCCGGCGCCGGTGCTCAAGATCAGTTCGGGAGGCGATCCGACGGCGGTTGGCAGTGACTACGCGTACTTGCTCAAGGGGTTGGACCGCGAGACGGTCTATTCGACGGCCCTGCAGTTGCAGAGGGAGATGAGTACCATAGGCCTTTTGAATCCGATGACCATCCAGAACAGTGTCAAGTTGGGGATGCCGATGCTCAACGTCGCGCTTGACCGGGACCGGGCCTCGGCGTTGGGGATCACGGCCGGTTCCATTGAGCGGGCACTGGCGCTGGCGTTTGCGGGGGGGTATGTGGCCCAGTTCACGACCGACCAGGACCAGTACCAGGTCATACCGGAAATCCAGAAGTCCAGCCAGCGGTTGCCGGATGATTTGGCGTTGCTCTATTTGCGGTCCGCCCAGGGGGGATTGGTTCCCATGAAGTCCATTATTCAGTGGCGTGAGACGGCGGGGCCCCAGAGTGTTCCGCATGCGCAGCAGCATGATGCCGCTGTTATTTCGTTCAGTGCGTGGCCGGGGATTCCGCTGGGGGTGGTGCTCGGGGAAGTGGAGAAGAAGATAGCGTCCGTTCTGCCGCCGACGGTACACGGGGAGTTCATTGGCGACGCCCTGGAATTCCGGAAATCCATTGCGAGTCTGGGGTTGTTGCTGTTGATCGCCATCTTCCTCAAATACATCATTCTCGGGATTCTCTATGAGAGTTACATTCATCCTATCACGATTCTCACGACCCTGCCGGTGGCTCTATTTGGCGGGTTCCTGACGCTTTTCATCTTTGGCAGTACGTTGTCGCTCTATGCCTACATCGGGGTATTCGTGCTGTTGGGGTTGATCACCAAGAACGGGATTCTGATGGTGGACTTTGCGTTGCAGAGGAAGGCCGAGGGCATGAACAGTTACGACGCCATTCACAGTGCCTGTGTGGTCCGGTTCCGTCCGATTCTCATGACGGGGTTATGCGCCATTCTGGGGGCGGTGCCGATTGCCTTCGGGTATGGGGCGGATGCGTCCAGCCGGGTTCCGCTTGGACTGGTGGTGATGGGCGGGATGATTTTCGCGCAGGTGATTACGTTGTTTGTAACGCCCGGGATTTATCTCTACATGGAGAAAATCCAGGAACGCCTGTTCAAGGCGAGGACGGATCTGGAGTAGCCCCGAGGTAGATCACTGCACTGAGAAGAACCAGATATCCGGCGCAATAGACGATGGTGGTTCTCAGGATTTCGTTTTGGCGGGATTCCACGCCGGCGATTGAGGCGCCCACCGAGATGCTTTGCGGGGAGATCATCTTGCCGGCGGTGGCACCCGAGGTGTTGGCGGCGGAAAGCCATGCGGGGTCGTAGCCTGTGTTGATGGCGGTTTGCTTCTGTAATGACCCCAGCAGGATGTTGGACGAGGTGTCGCTGCCGGTCACAAAGGTTCCGATGGCGCCGAGCCACGGTGAGAGGAGGGGGAAATACCCGCCCACGGTGGATGCGAGCATTTTGGCGACGGAGGCGATCATGCCCGAGGCGGTCATGATCTTGGCCAGGATCAGGATCGAGATGACGACCACGGCGGTGCGCCGGAGTTTTGCGGCGGCCTGACCGACAAGGTGCAGGGATCGTTTGAAGGTCAGGCCGCCCGCAAGGGTGCCGATGAAGCCGGAAAGCATCAGGAGCGTTCCCGGCGAGGTGAGCAGATCCAGGGGGACAGTGTGGCCGTTGCCGCCCAGTGACAGGACGAAAGGGGGCTTTTGGAGGATTTTGAGGGGGGTGAGGCGGGTGGCCAGGACCATAACGAGAAGGCAGATGAAGGGGAGAGAGGCGGTGAACAGGGAAGGTTCGCCGGGTTCGCGCGGAGTAACGGGCGTATTCTGCCTGAGGCAGTGACTGTAGGCGACATAAGCGAACAGGGAGATGAGGGATCCGCCGACGGCCACCAGTTCGGGGCCGGAGAACCAGGCGATGAGCAGTTGTGTTGTTGAGAAGACAACGCCGATAAACAGGGCTTCGAGCAGGGAGCGACGGGATCCGCGCCAGCCGCCGTTCGCCATGAGGACCAGGACGGATGGGATCAGGACGGCGAAGAGTGCCAATTGAACGGCCGTATGCCGGGTCAGGGTGGTGATGTCCAGTCCAGTTGCGTTGGCCAGGGCGAACATCGGGATGCCCAGGCCGCCAAAGGCGACGGGGACGGAATTGGCCACGAGGCAGATCACGGTGGCCCGAACGGGTTTGATGCCAAGGACAATCAGCATGCCAGCGGGGACGGCGACGGCGGAACCGAAGCCAGCCACGGATTCGAGGAATCCGCCCAGGCAGAAGGCGATCAGGACGACTTGGACGGGTCGGTCGGGTGTGACGGCCGTGATGAAGCGGCGGAACGTGTTGATGGCCTTGGTTTCCGTGCAGGCCAGGAAGACGAAGATGGCGGCGAGGATCACCCACAGGATGGGAACCACGGCGGTGACGGTTCCTTCGAAAGCGGCCCAACCGAGGAGGGGGAGGGAGGCGTTCCAACCGGACCAGGCGAGCAGGGCGGTCGCGGTGGCGGCCAACAGGGCGACAGCGTGGGCGGGACGTCTCGTGAAGCCCAGTCCGATGAAGAGCAAGACCAACGGGACCAACCCAACGAATCCTGAAGATAGATCAGTCATTTCGGCGTCCAAAAAGAGCGCAAGAATGTGACAGGGCGTGATGGAACGCAAGCCGCAACTGTGCGTGGATTATGGGTTGACTCAATTCGCCGCCTGCCTCATTGTTTTGGGCAAAGGGAAATTTGGATAATTGGCTGTTTCGCGGGGGAAAGGAAAAGTCACCATGCCGTTGCCGTTGTATCCTGGATCCGAGGGGCTTTCGCTAATGGAATTGACGAGGCTGACGGCCATGGCGGCGGGGGCCGTGACGGGGGCGGCTGCAGGGTGGCTCTGCAAGCGCAGCATCGGACTTTCCCTGATTGCTTTCATGATTGGCATTATGGGGGGGCTGTTGATTGGGACCGGGATGGGGCGGTGGCTTTATGTGGCCGAGAACGGGATTGATTGTTACATCACGGCCGGTTTCGGGTGCCTGGTGTCAGCCGCTTTGTCCGCGCTGGCCGGATCTATTCCCACGGCGCTGGTGATTTCAGCGGTGATTACCTTTTTGACGTTGCGGCACATGCATCCGCGGCCGCCGCGAATCCGAACGGGGCTGATGGCGGTGTGGTGCGGCGTGATCGGCGGGCTACTGACGGCGGTGTTCGTGGCGCTGGTGTAGAGGCTCAGGCCTTGACGATGTTGCGGGCGGGTTTGGAATAGACGCCCCGCGTATCCACGATCAACTTCGCGTGCCTTTTCAGCATCTTGTAGTCGAACGCCGAATGGTGTGTGGCCAGCAGGATGGCATCGTAGGAGGCGATGGTTCGCGGGGTCAGGGGCACGCTTTTCAGAGTGAAATGATGTTCCCGCATTTTTGGGAAGACCGGGAAGTAAGGGTCGGAGTAGGCGTACCGGGCTCCCCGTTTGCGCAGGAGTTCCAGCAGGATCATGGAGGGAGACTCGCGAGGGTCGTCCACGTCCTTCTTGTAGGAGAGGCCGAGGAGGAGGATGCGGCTGTTCTTGACTGATTTGCCGCGCTCGTTAAGGGCCTCGGCCAGTTTGCCGATGACCCATTCCGGCATGCCGCTGTTCACTTCGCCGGCCAGTTCGATGAAGCGGGTATGGACGCCGTATTCCCGGGCCTTCCACGTCAGGTAGAAGGGGTCGATGGGGATGCAGTGGCCGCCGAGGCCGGGGCCGGGTTGGTAAGGGACGAAGCCGAACGGTTTGGTGGAGGCCGCCTCGATGACCTCGTGGATATCAATGCCCATGCGGTCGGCCACGATCTTCATTTCGTTTACCAATCCGATATTGACGGAGCGGTGGATGTTTTCCAGGAGTTTGGTCATCTCGGCCACGCGGGTGGAACTGACGGGGACGACCCGGTCAATGGCCTTGCCGTAGAGGGCTAAGCCGGCGGCGAGGCAGGCGGGGGTGACGCCGCCGCAGACCTTGGGGATGGAACGGGTATTGAACTTCGGGTTGCCGGGGTCCTCGCGTTCGGGCGAGAAGACCACGAAGTAGTCCTCACCGATGGTGAAGCCGCGCGCGGCGATACGCGGGACGAGTTCCTCGTCGGTGGTGCCGGGATAGGTGGTGCTTTCCAGCGACATGATCTGGCCGGCGCGGATATGGGGGACGAGTGACTCGACGGTGCCGACGACGAAACTCAGGTCCGGTTCGCGGTGTTCATCGAGTGGGGTGGGGACGCAGATGATGAGGGCGTCGGTCTTGCGGGCGCGGGCGAAGTCGGTGGTGGCCTCGAAGCCGGATTTGCGGGCGCGGCGGAGCGCCTGGGCGGGAATATGTTTGATGTAACTTTTCCCGGCGGTGAGCAGTTTGACCTTATGTGGGTCAATATCGATGCCGAGGACCTTGTAGCCTTCCTCGATAAAGCGCAGGACGAGCGGGAGGCCGACATAGCCCAATCCCACGATGCCGATGACGGCGGACTTGCGATCGAGTTTGCGGATCAGTTTGGTTTTGTAGTCCATGGTGTTTGCCTCCCCCTGAGTCAATGTAGAACCGACTGTCTGGTATTTAACCACGAAGGGTGCGAAGGACACAAAGGAAATAGTGACCCGCCATTTGGCGAAGTCGGCAAACAAAGATTGCCGATCGATTTCCTGTCCGGATTTGCCTTCTGCTGCAGCATACTAGTAGAATGAGCGATGTCATGAACGACAGGGAATTGTTGCAGGCGTTTGCCCGGCAGAAGTCGGGATCGGCGTTCGCGGAACTGGTGCGCCGCCACGGCAAACTGGTCTATTCCTGTGCCCGGCAACGTGTGGGCGACCCCCACGCCGCCGAGGACATTACCCAGTCGGTCTTCCTCGCTCTGGCCATCAAAGCCCCCAAACTGCCGGCCGACGTTGTCTTGCCGGGATGGTTGTATCGGGCCACCCGGTTTGCGGCGGCCGAATACCACAGGCGGGAACAACACCGCCGGGAGAGGGAAATGCGAGCCAGCGAACACCAACAGATCCATGGGGCCACCGACGACACAGTCGCGCTTTGGGAGGCAATCCGCCCCCACCTGGCCGAGGCGCTCGACGGGTTGTCATCCGCCGACCGTGATGCGGTTTTGCTGCGGTTCTACGAACAGGCGAGTTACCCGCAGATCGCAGAGACGTTGCGGATGTCGCACGATTCCGCCCGCAAGCGGGTGGATCGGGCGCTGGACAAACTGCGCCGATTCTTCACCAAGAAAGGCATCGGAATCGGCACGGGTGCACTGGCGGCCTTGCTTTCCGCGGAAGCCGGAGCCGTAACTCTCCCGGCAACATTTGTGTCCGCCACGGTCAAGGGAGCGACCTTGGTTGCGGGTGGAAAATTGGCGGCAGGCGTTGGTGTCGGCATGGTGTCGGCCCACGTTGCCGCGTTAACGAAAGGAGCCCTGAAGATGATATTCATTGCCAAAGTAAAAACCGCCGCCCTGATTGCTGCCGCCTGTGTCGTCGTGGCCGGTAGCGGGGTGGTTGTCGCCAAACAACTCGTTGTGTCTTCGACACCAGTGCCATCTGAAACGAAAGTTGCGGTGCCGGTAGCCACACCTGTTCTGGTCGCACCCGCACCCGCCCCAGTCACGCCCGATCAACCGCCGACTGTGACACCGGCCCCGGCTTCCTCCAAGGTCGCCGACCAGTCAGTCCATTTCACCGAGGCAGACAACGGCAAGACGGTGACGGTCACAGTGGGGCAGACCTTCGAAATCGTACTCCGCAGTAGCCAGAAACTGACGGGTTGGGAAGGTGGACGGCCTGATGGCGAGAACGTCGTGCGGTTGAGTGAGGAAAAAGGGTTCCAGTACCGTGCGGTAAAGGTCGGCCGGTGCTTGATCCAGTTGGATCTCGTTTATCCGAGCGGTCCGGAGGTGACAACGCGCAGGAAAGCCGAGTTGAGGGGCCGTTTCAAATTGACGGTGCAGGTGCGGGCGGCGGACGAGACGTCGGCCACGACGCAGCCGATCCGGCTGGCCAACGGTTTGGAGTTGGTGGCATTTGGCCCAAGTCAGGCCGACGCGCCGACGCGAACGCGGGCGACGCCGTTGACGCTGGGCGTGCGGGTCACCAACCCGACCGCGCAACCGCAGGAGTTCTGGCCGCACAAAGTTCAGATCCTGCTTCGCTGGGGCCGCGGCGAACTGCGGACGGTTGGCATTAATGTGGATGTTACGGCGCGTGCGCGTGCCATCAGCATCCCGGCGGGTGGCACCCAGTCGTTCCCGTTGACCGATGCTCGGTTCAGTTACGGCGGCAAGCCGCCGTACCTGGCGTTTTACAGTGCCTCGTTGCACCCGGGCGCGTACTATGAGCAGGAGGTGAAGGGCGAAGCAGGCCAAGTCGGGTTCGCGTTTGAGTACCAAGAGGACAACGCCAGCCCGCGCACCGTCGAGATTATCTGCCGGCTGGTCGCTGCGCCTGCGGCGGCAGCCCCTGCCGTCAACGAGTACGTCGCCCAGCAGATCGCGCAACTTTGGGTCACCGCACTGTTGCAGGGCCGTGTCGAGCAAGTCGTGGCGGTCTCGGACGTGCCGTTCGTCTGGGACGAACGCGAGGTGGTGAAGACCGCTGAGGAACTCAAAACCAAGATTGAGGGCGTGATCAAGACGAAGGGCGTACGCAACCTGCAAGCCGGGGAGGCCACATTCCTCAAGGATGCGGAAGTCGCGCAGGCGGCGGATCGGTTCAACATGCTCGACGTTGCCGGGTTGGCCTTCGTGTTGGTGAAGATCGATACGGAAGGTGTGCTTCTGGCCATCAAGTCCGGCAACCAATTGAAGGTGGGCGGTTTCAGTGATTGACGTGGGCCGATCTTGATACGTCCGCCATTTCGGTCTGTTGGTGTACCGGCGCTTCTGCGACGACTAAGACCGCACAATCTATTGAGACTGCGGAGATTGGCGAGGGGCGACTAGGTTCGCTGCCGAGGCATAACTCGTTGAGTGGAAAAGTATAACATGCAAA
This sequence comes from uncultured Verrucomicrobiota bacterium, assembly GCA_964535015.1. Taxonomy (GTDB): domain Bacteria; phylum Verrucomicrobiota; class Kiritimatiellia; order CAIKKV01; family CAITUY01; genus CAZDUS01. The sequence goes on from CAZHRU010000003.1 coordinate 64,973, forward strand.
ACGACTCCCTGTCGGAATAAAGTGATAGATTGTGTGTCCCTAAGCGACTTAGTCAGTCTTCGAAGATTTATGATATTTATTGTCACAGTGAGGGAACGAGATACGGATAGGTTGGTAAGAATGCAGAATGGAATTCAACAGAACCAGGCGAGGACCGACGGCGAAATGCTGGCGGCCTTTGTGTCCGGCGGGGATGAACAGGCGTTTGCCACAGTCATCCAGCGACACGGACGAATGGTTGCGGGTGTAGCGCACGGTATTCTTGGGGACTGGCACGAAGCGCAGGACGTTGCCCAGGCGGTGTTTCTAGTGTTGGCCCGTAAAGCGGGTCGGCTCCAGGCATCCCTGAGCGTCGCTCCATGGTTGCATCGTGTAGCCCATGATGTTGCTGTGGACGCCCTGCGACGCCGGCAGAGCCGGAGTCGCCATGAAAGAGATGGGGACCTAATGAACTTGCCGTATACTTCCGTGAAGTCGCTGGAGTCCATGAGTGGTGATCAGCGTCGGCAACTGCAGGAGCAGTTGGGTCGTCTGCCTGACAGGTATCGTGCACCGTTGGTGCTATGTTACCTGGAGGGTCAGACCTCTGAACAGGCGGCGCAGATGCTGGGGTTGGAGGCCGGCACATTACGCAAGCGACTGGAAAGGGGTAGGGACCGGTTACGGCAACGACTGGCACGGGCCGGTTGGGTGGTTACGACTGGGACGTTGATGACATTGCTTTCTGCGGAAACCGGGGCCGCTGTCCTCCCGGCGTCATACATCTCCGCCACGGTTAAGGCTTGTAGCCTGGTTGCGACGGGGAAATTTGCGGCTGGAGTGGGGGTGGGAATAATCTCGCCCAACGTGGCCGCGCTTACGAAAGGGACCCTGCATATGTTGTTTATCAGCAAACTCAAAACTGCCATTGTAGTCGCCACCGCCTCTGTTGCCGTTGTTGGCACTGGCATTGTGACCGCGACGCAACAAGGTCAGTCGCCAATGGCGGCTCCTGTTGCCGTAACGAAAGGTCAGTCCTCGATCAGTCAAACACCGGCCCGACAGACGCAAGTGCAAAGCGTTGCGGTCCCTGCGAAGGCGCTGGTGCCGAGTTCGGCGCCAGATGGCATCTGGGTTCCCATTGACCCCGGGGCTGCAAGAGTGAACGCGGGTACGGGGACACAAGGCCAGTCGCCGGCAGTATCTGTGCATAGTGTAAAAGGTCAAATTGTGTCAATCAACGAAAGTCGCCTGACGCTCCGCGTATCTGGGGGGCAAAGTAGTGATATGCTTTGCAGTGTCGGCCCGGGCACCACGGTCATACTGATGGGCGGGAAGCAGGGGGCGCTGACCGATCTCAATGCGAGTCAGATGGTGAAAGCGACCTTGGACTCGCAATGGAAGCAGGTAATAAAAATTGAAATCGTCGAGCGGTGAGATGATGGAATCGTAATTGAAGACCGGATAGTCTGGCGGACTATCCGGTCTTATTGAGGGGACTAGGGCAAGAGGAGTAATCCAAGAGGAATGGTTCGGGGTGATGTTGGGTTATGACAATTTGCATGTCCCTAGTGTCCTGAACCGGATAATGTGCCTAATCATCTCGCCGAGACCATAGGCCACCGTCATTTCCTGGCTTTCAACGTTCGTGCCCTTAACGGGGCGGTCTTGCCCCTCCTAAAAAAGGCTAAACTGCTACTAGTTTCTAGGCCTGATCCTAACGTCCCTCGGGGATCGACACCAAAACTCGGAGATGCGTCTATTGCGCGAAGAACTCCTTGATGTTTTGGACGACCCAGTCCGCCTGGGCATCGGAAAGTTCGGGGTAGATGGGAAGGGCGAGGGTTTCGAGGGCGGCGCGTTCGCTTTCGGGGAAGTCGCCTTTCTTGTGGCCGAGGTAGGCGAAGCAGTCCTGCAGGTGCAGAGGGAGCGGGTAGTAGACCTCGACGCCGATGTCCCGTTTCTGGAGGAAGGCGCGCAGGTCGTCCCGGCGGGGTGTGCGGATGATGTACTGGTTGAAGACATGGCGCGACATGACGGTGGGCGGCAGGCGGAGGGGGTTGTTTGCGAGTCCGGCGGCGGCGAAGAGGCGGTCATAGCGGGCCGCGTTGGCCTGCCGCTGGCGGGTCCAGGCGTCCAGGTGGTTGAGTTTCACGTTGACCACGGCGGCCTGCAGGGCATCGAGGCGGAAGTTGCCGCCGAGGAGGTGGTGGAAGTACTTGGGTTCCATGCCGTGGACACGCAGGACGGCCAGGCGGGTGGCACGGTCCTTGTCCAGGCAGGTGATGGCGCCGCCATCGCCTGCGCCGCCGAGGTTCTTGGAGGGGAAGAACGAGAAGCAGCCGTAGGTGCCGATGGTGCCGGCGCGCCGTCCTTTGTATTCCGCGCCGATGGACTGGCAGGCGTCCTCGATGACGGCGAGTTTGCGGCGGTTGGCGATGGCCATGATGGGGTCCATGTCGGCCATCTGGCCATAGAGATGGACGGGCATGATGGCGCGGGTCTTTGGGGTGATGGCGGCTTCGATTGTGGTGACATTGATGTTGAAGGTGGCCGGTTCGATATCCACGAAGACGGGGCGGGCGCCGAGGCGTGCGATGGAACCGGCGGTGGCGAAGAAGGTGTAGGGGGTGGTGATGACTTCGTCGCCGGGGCCGACGCCTTCGGCCATGAGGGCGAGGAGCAGGGCGTCGGTTCCGGAGGAGACGCCGATGGCGTGGGGGCAGTGGCAGTAGGCGGCGAGGGACTCCTCGCAGGCCTTGACGTTGGGGCCCATGATGAAGTACTGGGATTCGAATACCTGCGCCACGGCGGCGTCAATCTCGCTACGGATGCTTTGGTACTGCGCTTTCAGATCCAACAACGGTACGTTCATTGCATATTCTCCTGGAAGGGATTCAACCACAACGGGGACGAGAAGGGGGCGGGAGTATTAACATGGATAGGCAGGATGGACAGGATGGGGAGAGGGGAAGGTGCGGGGAGGATTTTACCACAAAGGTCACCCTCCGTCGCCAAGGCTGTGGCGGGCAAGTGAAGGGCACGAAGCATGGGGGAGGGGAATCTGAACATGGATAAACAGGATGGACAGGATGGGCGGAGGGGGGGGTCAGCATCGGTGGTACTCCCGGTACCATTTGACAAACTGGGGGATGCCTTGCGCGATGGAGGTGGTGGGGCGGAACCCAAGTTTTTCTCCGGCGAGGGAAACATCCGCGTAGGTGGCTTCGACATCGCCCGGTTGCATGGGGAGGAGTTCGGTTATGGGCGTCACGCCGAGTGTTTCGGAGAGAATGCGGATCATGTCCATCAGGTTCTCGGCGTGATGGTTGCCGAGATTGAACACTTCGTACGGGGCCAGACTTGGGCGGAAGAGGGATGCCTTGATACCGGCGACGATGTCATCCACATAGGTGAAGTCGCGGCGCATCTTGCCGTGGTTGAAGACCTTGATGGGGCGGCCGGCCAGCATGGATTCGGTGAAGAGCCACAGGGCCATATCCGGGCGGCCCCAGGGTCCGTAGACGGTGAAGAAGCGCAGGCCGACGGTCTGGAGGCCGAAGAGATGGGTGTAGGTGTGGGCCATCAACTCGTTGGCCTTTTTTGTGGCGGCGTAGAGGCTGATGGGGTGATCCACGGGGTCGCTCTCGCTGAACGGCAGTTTGGTGTTGCCGCCGTAGACGCTGGAACTGGAG
>CAZHRU010000004.1:0-2615 GCA_964535015.1 uncultured Verrucomicrobiota bacterium
TCCCCCCTGGCGCCCGGCAGTTCTACGCCCACACCTGCTACCTGAACAGCAACCGGACCTCGAATATCGCCAGTGGCGTCACAAAACCCCTCACAAACACCTACCCCCTCGTCCGCACCCCGCAATTCTTCGACGGCGTCGGCGAAGTCAGCTTCTGGTATCGTAACTGGGCTCTCACCGGCCCCGTCCCGCCAGCCCGGATCGTCGTCCAGACCTGCGCCACCGACAGCACCAATGACTTCGAATGGACCACCATCGGCCTTATCACGAACGTCGTGAACACCAACGACTTCCTCTATTTCAGCACCAACGTCTATGACACCGCCAGCCAGTACGTCCGCATCTACAATGACGACCTGACCCTGACCAATGCCGGACGTGTCTGCCTCGACGACATCCTGGTCGCTGCCCCCATGGCCTCCACCCTCTCCATGAGCAACCTGGTCATCTCCCCATCCATCCCTCTCTTCTCCAACACCGTGGATGTCCTGGTTGACGTCTACCACCTGTTCCTCGCGCCATCGAACATCAACCTCTCAACCGCCTACGGCACCGCCACCAACTATGACGGCCTCGCTTCCGCCCCCATCTCAAACCTGACCATGTCCTGTATCGCCAGCAACCTCACCACGCCGGGCAAGTGGTACCGATACAAGACAACCACCGCCATCCCAACCAACGCAATTGACACCTTCGTCAAGTACTTCGCCAAAGCAACGTTCAACGGCTACCACACCCAAGCCACAAGTCCGCAAACCAACAAACTCTTCGGCATCTACCCGTTCTGGTTCGACCCTATGAATGCCGTCTACGGCACCAATCAGGCCTATTATGTCACATATAGTTGCCCTACCGGAACCGTCTGGATTAACGAAATCAACTATGTGGACGATTCGTGGACAACATGGACAAATGAATATGTTGAGATTTGTGGTTTAAGTAGCAACTCCATAAAGGACTGGACTCTCGAAATTAGAACAGACTATGGATCGGGAGCCACAGTTGGAGTGTATCGCATCACAAACAACTTTGTCCTACCTAACAGTACAAACGGGCACGGATTCTGGGTTTTGGGTGATGTGGGAGTCCCCAATGTCGATATGGTGTTCACTGGTCAGTACACCGGTTGGGCAGATTCATTGGATCCAAATCAAAATCTACCAATTGCCGGCGGCCTAGTTCTTAGAAGAAAAACAGGGGCCTACGAAGACCGTGTAACATACGGTACACTTCTTGCCCCATGGCCGGGATTCACCTACGCGGGGAACGCAGATGGTTTGGCAGGTGAAGTAGGCATGACCGGTTCAGGAACCAATAGATCTGATTTCGCATGGACAGGCATTGAGTTAACAACCCGCACTCCAGGCGCCGCAAATCCCGGCCAGACACTCCAAGGCGGTGTGACCATTCAGAACGAACCACCCACCATTGTCATTCTGTCCTTCTGGGTAAACACCAACGTCTGGATCACCTGCAACACGACGAACAACTGGTTCCCAGTGCCCTGGTACACCACCAACCTGGTCACCTCGAATTCCTGGACCAATGTCGCTGTCTTCGCCCGCAACATCGCCTCAACCAACTGCACCATCAACTTCGACAAACCCACCAACAGCACACCCCGCTTCTACAAGGTCGAAGCCACCAACAGTCCATGACCACTGCCCAAGTCCGTCGGATTGACGCTGGTGCTTTCTTAGCGAAACTCCTGCCGTCTCTGGAGGGCGGAGCTCCAGCCACGCTTCCCCCTGGAGGGCGGAGCTCCTGCGACGCCGTGGTAACAGGAATGCAAAGAGGTTGTCGCCTTAACCTCGGCACCCCCGCAGGCAAGGATTAGGGCGGGTTTGTTCCGGCGGTGCTGACGTTAAGACAACAGAATCACAGCCTCGGCACCCAACACGGCCTGAATCTGCTCAAAGTGGGAATCGTTTTGCTCAATCACTCCACCATATTCCCAGGCACAAGCCCCAACCAGCAAATCACCCATAGGAACCTGATACCCCTTAGCCCGGCAACGTCGTGCCAATTCATAGCACTTTTCCCAGACGCGCTCCGTTGTTTTCAAAACCGGCACATTTTCAGACATCGCCTTCACATGCTTATATTCAATTCCAGCCCGCGCCCCACGCCAGAGTTCCAACAGAATGGCCTCCGTTAACGCCGCCCGTCCATTACATAGAAGATCTGCAACCCGGCGCTTCTCCCCCTGTCCCCCGCCCTCACGCAACGCCGGAATCAAGACCGAGCAATCCAACAAAACAGGACTCATCGCTTCCATCGTTTGACACTCTCCCCAATCTCCTCTGATTCCAGAGACTCATGCGAAGGAAAGTCCGGACTGAAGGTCCCAAGAATCTTGGCCAGTTCCGCCATACGATGACGCCGATTGAATTCAACGATACAAGCCAAAACAGCCTCCCGCTTGGTTTTGGCTCCAACATAACGGATGGCATCCCGCAAGGAATCATCAGGAATATCTATTGTCGTTTTCATGATTACAATATACGACAATATGGATTACAAGTCATTCACAATCATAACCGCTTTCACTGCAATCAGGTTGTTTATGCCGCCCACCGGGCTCGCCCCGGTGGAGGCAAACGCTACACCGCCAC